>NZ_JASAUS010000016.1:0-93772 GCF_029953005.1 Bradyrhizobium sp. Mp27
GCGTGAGCCGCCCTCCGAGGGCAACCACTACAGATCTTCGCAGGCATTGCCGGGACCAGGGCATTCGCTCCTGACGTCTTCAGCCTCAAGAGCCGATAACGCAACAGGCCCCTTGTGGGAGAGGGTGGCTCGTCGCGAAGCGACGAGACGGGTGAGGGGCATGTCTCTGCAAACACCGATCTAAGTTTGAGGAGCCAGACCCCTCATCCGGCGCTTCGCGCCACCTTCTCCCACAAGGGGAGAAGGAAGAAAGCTACGCCACAGCCCTGCGCCCAATAATCGCAAACCGCAGCTTGCTCGATATGAAATCAATCGCGGCCACTGCGACCAGAATCATCAGGATCAGGAACGACACCTTCTGCCATTCCAGCACGCGGATCTGCTCGGCAAGCTGGAGGCCGATGCCGCCGGCGCCGACGATGCCGATGATGGTGGCCGAGCGCGTGTTCGACTCGATGAAATAGAGTACCTGGCCGGCGATCACCGGCAGGACCTGCGGCAAGAGGCCGAAGCGGATCTCGTGCAGCGGGCTGCCGCCGGAGGCGCGGATGCCTTCGACCTGCTTCTGGTCGGCGCCTTCGATCGCCTCCGAGAACAGCTTTCCGAACGCACCGAAATCCGACACGGCAATCGCCAGCACGCCGGCGAACGGGCCGAGGCCGACGACATTGATCCAGACCAGCGCCCAGATCAGGGTGTCCACGCCGCGGATCGAATCCAGGAAGCGGCGAACCGGAAAACGCAGGATCTGCGAGGGTATGACGTTGCGCGCGGCCAGCAGGCTGACCGGAAGCGCGAACACCGCCGCCAGCGTCGTGCCGAGCAGCGCGATCGACAGCGTCTCGCCAAGCGCCTTCAGATAGACCGGCAGCGAGGAACCAGGATCGGGCGGGATCATCATCACGCTGATCCAGCCGAGCTGGCTCAGGCCTGCGAAGAAGCGCGATGGCGAGAAGTCGAGATCGACGAGGCCGTAGACCAGGATCGCCAGCGCCGCGACGATCATCGCCGGCGTCGCAAGCCGTGCGGAGGCGGGCCGGTCGAACACATCAGGATAGCGCGCGCGGATCTGCGCGGTATCGACCTCGCGCTGCTTCGTCACGTCCGCGCCTCCTTGCCGAACAGGCGGCCGCGCAGCCAGCCGGTGCTGATGTCGATGATGAAGACCGTGACGATGATGGCGAGCAGGATGGCGCTGACGTCCGAATAGTAGAATTTGCGGATCGCGACGACGAGTTCCTGGCCGATGCCGCCGGCACCGACGAAGCCCATGACCGAGGCCTCGCGGACGTTGATCTCGAAGCGCAGCAGCGCGTAGCTGGCATAGCCCGCGGTCACCTGCGGCACCATGGCGAAGCGCATGCAGGACAGCCAGCTCGCACCGGTCGAGCGGATGCCCTCGACCGGCTTCATGTCGGCGTTCTCGACGATCTCGGAGAACAGCTTGCCGAGCGCGCCGGTGGAGTGGATCGCGATTGCCAGCACGCCCGCCATCGGGCCGAGCCCGAAGGCGATCACGAACACCAGCGCAAAGACGATGCCAGGAACGGTGCGGGCGAATTCAAGCAGGCGCCGCACCACGAAGCGCAGCCAGGGCGACGGCGAGGTATTCTCTGCCGCGAAGAAATTCAAGGCGAAGGCGAAGGTCGCGCCGATCAGCGTGCCGACATAGGAGATCAGCAGCGTCTCGCCCAGCATCTTCAGCCATTTGCGCCAGCCCCACAGCCACTCGCCGAAATCGGTCCAGACCCGCTGGCCATTGTCGAGCGTGAGGATGCGGTCGAAGTAGCTGATGAAGTTGCCGAAATAAGTGAAAAGCGTGCGCAAATTCACTTCGGCGCCGATCGCGGCGAGAACCAGCGCGGCGGTGAAGATCACAACTCCCAACAGGAGGCGGAGTCGCTTGCGCGCGACCGCCCGGTCATAGGCGGCGTTCAACGCAGCCAGCTGCTGCTCGGGGAGGATCGAAACCGCGACGGTCATCTGGCCAGGAAAGGTGGTCGATCAAAGAGAAAGAGCCGGGTCCATCGACCCGGCTCCAGTGCTATCGTCCTGAAACTCAGGACGCCTTCTTCTTACGCAGTGCATCGACGAACTTGATCAGCTCGATCGTGCCATCCCAATCCTTGGTGGTGGCGGGATGAAAACCCTTCTTCTGGCCGTCGGAGAGGCGGTCGAACGCGGCCTTGTCCTTGGACGGCGCGTCGAAGAACGCCTTGGCGATGGCGGCCTTCGCGTCTTCCGGCAGGTCGGCATTGTAGGCGTAGGGACCGTTGATGATCGGCGCCGACTTGTGGATGATGCGGAAGTCGTCCTTCTTCATCGCCGAGCCGTCGGCATTCTTCAGCATGTTCTTAGTCAGCATCTGCGCCAGCGTGGAATCGTCGTCGCTGGTCCACTGGTTGGCGGCGACGTCGACGGTGCCCTGGGCCAGAGCGAGGATCGCGTTCTCGTGGCTGCCGGTGAAGACCACCTTGCTGAAATAGGTGTCGGCATCCGGGATGCCCATCTTGTCGAGCTCGAAGCGCGGCACGTTGTTGCCGGAGGTCGAGTTCGGGTCGACCAGGCCGAGGTTCTTGCCCTTGAGGTCATCGACCTTCTTGTACGCGCTGCTCGCCTTGACGAAGAACACCGAATAGTAGCCGGTCGAGCCGTCGGCGTTGATGTCGTTGGCGAAGGCGTCGGTCTTGACGCCGGTCAGGCGGGCGCGCGCGAACGAGGCCGAGCCGTAGCTGGCGATGTGGATGTTGCCGGCGCGCTGGCCCTCGATGACCGCGGCGTAGTCGTTGGCGATACGCAGCGTGACCTTCACGCCCAGTTCCTTGGAGAGGTAGCTCACGAACGGCGCCCAGCGCTCGGTGACGCCGGAGGCGTTCTCGGCCGGAACGACCGCGAAGGTCAGCTCCGGATATTTGGCTTTCCAGTCTTCGGCGAAGGCGGAAGCCGTGAAGGCGAGCACGGCGGCGCCGGCAAGAACGAGTCTGCGAGTGATCATGATACCCTCTTCATCGGTTGGGGTCGGTTGACGCGAAACTTATCAGCAGGACGTGACAGCGTTGTGCCGCTCAGGCCGCCGCGGCCGTTCCGAGCGCCGGCACGCCCTCGGGCACCGGTGCAGATGCACCGCCCATGACGTCGGCGGCTTCGAGATCGTAGAGTTCACGCGCGACGTGGTCGGTGAGCTCGGACGGCACGCCGTCGAACACCACGCGGCCCTGCGCCATGCCGATCAGGCGATCGCAATAGCTGCGGGCGAGATCGAGCGAATGCAGATTGCACAGCACGGTGATGCCGAAGTGTTTGTTAATGCGCAGCAGCGCATCCATCACGATCTTGGTGTTGCGCGGGTCGAGCGAGGCAATCGGCTCGTCGGCGAGGATGATGTCGGGTTGCTGCACCAGTGCGCGCGCGATCGCAACACGCTGCTGCTGGCCGCCGGAGAGCTGGTCGGCGCGCTGGGCGGCGAGTGAGGCGATATCGAACTGTTCGAGCGCCGACATCGCCAGCGCCTTGTCGTGCTCGGGCCAGGTCTGCGTCAGCGAGCGCCAGGCCGGCATCGTCGCGAGGCGCCCCATCAGCACGTTGGTCAGCACATCGAGCCGGCCGACCAGGTTGAACTGCTGGAAAATCATCGCCGAGCGCGCCCGCCACTGCCGCAATTCCTTGCCGCGCAACGCCGTGACGTCGAGGCCGTCGAACAGGATGCGGCCCTGCGTCGGCGTCGCCAAGCGATTGATCATGCGCAGCATGGTCGACTTGCCGGCGCCGGAGCGCCCGATCACACCGACGAAGCCGCCGGGGGAGATTTGAAACGAAGCGTCGTCCACCGCGGCTTTTGCGCCGAAGCGGCACGTCAGACCTTCAACCACCAGCATAGAGGGCTCCAGAGTAGCTCGAAGCCACCGCTAACGCTGGCGCTTGACACTTGTGTGACACCGGCGTTGCGGTGCGGCGATCCTACACACCTCTTCCCCTGTCATCGCATCGTCATGACATTGTCATCAGGCCGCTCGAAGAGGTACGCCCGCCCTCGACCTATCGGATGCAGCATGGCCGGCAAAACGCTCTCGGTTCAACCGACCATCGACCCTTCGGCGAAGCTGCATGAGACCAGGCTCGGCACCTATACCGAAGTCGGCGCGCGCACGATTCTCACTGAAGTCACGATGGGCGATTACTCCTATGTCGTGAACGACGCCCAGATCACCTACACCACGATCGGAAAATTCTGCTCGATCGCGGCGATGACCCGCATCAATCCCGGCAATCATCCGATGCATCGCGCCACGCAGGCGCATTTCACCTATCGTTCCAGCGCCTACTTCGAGCGCGAGAGCGACGACACCGAGTTCTTCGACTGGCGGCGCCAGCATCACGTCCATATCGGCCATGACGTCTGGATCGGCCACGGCGCGATCGTGCTGCCCGGCCGCAACATCGGCACCGGCGCGGTGGTCGCGGCCGGCGCCATCGTCACCAAGGACGTGCCGGCCTACACCATCGTCGCCGGCAATCCGGCGCGCATCGTGCGGCGGCGGTTCTCGGAAGACGTCGCCGGACGGTTGGCGCGGCTTGCCTGGTGGGACTGGGATCACGACAAATTGCGTGAAGCACTGCCCGATTTCCGCAAGCTCGGGATTGAAGATTTCCTCTCGGCATATGAAGCACGGGCAAGCTCCCTCACCCGTTCCCCTGCCAGCAAACGAAGCGCGATCGCGTGACAGACATCTTCCTTGAGGGCGGCCGGGCCCTGATCGGATCCGAGCTCGTCGAAACTTCCATTCTCGTGTCCGGCGCGGACATTGCGCGGGTCGATGCCTCTCGCGGCCGTGCGCGGCTGGCGATCGATGCGCGCAACCTGCTGGTATTGCCCGGCATCGTCGATCTGCACGGCGATGCCTTCGAGCGGCAGATGATGCCGCGCGCCGGCGTCGACTTCCCGATCGACGTCGCGCTCGCCGACAGTGACCGCCAGGCGATCAGCAACGGCATCACCACGGTGTTTCACGCCACGACCTGCTCGTGGGAGCCGGGCCTGCGCAGCGCCGGCAATGCGCGCGCCCTGATGGAGGCGATCGAGCGGCAGCGCCCGCAATTCGCCGCCGACACCCGTTTCCACCTGCGGCACGAGACCTACAATCTCGATGCCGAGACCGAGATCGGCCAGTGGCTCGCCGAGGGCCGCGTCGACCTGTTCGCCTTCAACGACCACATGGACGGCACCGTTGCCGACATGGCCAAGCCGCGCAAGCGCAACCGCATGGTGGAGCGCACCGGCCTCTCGGGCGAGGAGTTCGACCGGCTGGTGGAGCGTGTGCTTTCGCGCGCCAGTGAAGTGCCGGCTTCCGTGGCGCGGCTCGCCGCAACTGCTCGCGCGGCCGAGGTGCGGATGCTCTCGCATGACGATGCAACGCCGGCGATGCGACAGCAGTTTCGCGAGCTGGGCGCTGACATCGCGGAGTTTCCGATCAACGAGGAGACCGCGCGCGCGGCCGCGTCCGCGGGCGATGCCATCGTCTACGGTGCGCCGAACGTCGTGCGCGGCGGCAGCCATACCGGCTGGACCCGGGCATCCGACATGATCGCGAAAGGGCTCTGCTCGGTGCTCGCGTCGGACTATTACTATCCCGCACAGCTGCTCGCCGCGTTCCGCCTCGTCGCCGACGGCGTGCTGCCGCTGACCGAGGCCTGGAACCTGGTGTCCGCGGGACCGGCCCGCGCGACCGGCCTTGCCGATCGCGGCGTGCTCGCGGAAGGATGCCGCGCCGACATGCTGCTGATCGACGACAGCGTGCCGCTGCGGCCGCGGCTGATCGCGGTGGTATCAGGCGGAAAGCTCGTGCATCTCACCGATGCGACGCGACTGCTCGCTGCGGCGGCGACGCCGCGCGAGGCTGTTGTTGCCGCCTGAACCGGTTATGCTCGGGCAATGACAGATTTTCCCCGCTACGCGATCTATTTTACCGCCGGCGCCGACAGCGCCCTCACCCGCTTCGGCGCCGAGCTGCTCGGCTACGATGTCTACACCGGCGACGAGGTGCCATTCCCTGCCGACGCATCGCGCGTTGCGCCGGACTGGCGCGACGTCACGGCCGATCCCCGCAAATACGGTTTCCACGGCACGCTGAAGGCGCCGATGGCGCTGGCGCCCGGCAGGACTGAAGCCGAGCTCGTCGCAGCCTGCGCGGCCTTTGCCGGCAAGGCGCGGCCGATCCCGTCGATCCGTCCGGTCGTCGATTCCATCAGCGGCTTCATTGCGGTGATTCCGACCAAGCCGGTGGGTGCGCTCCAACAACTTGCCGCCGATTGCGTCCGCGAATTCGACGACTTCCGTGCTCCCATGACGGCGGAAGACCGCGCGCGGCGCAAGCCCGACAAGCTCACCGAGCGGCAGCGCGACCATCTCGACCGCTGGGGTTACCCTTACGTGATGGAAGAATTCCGCTTCCACATGACGCTGACGGGACGGCTGGATGCGGAACGGCGCGGGCCGATCCTGGAGATGTTGCGCGCGAGGTTTGCGGCGCTCGGTCTCGAGACGCTGGCGATCGACCGGATCGCGCTGTTCAAGCAGGATGATGCCAGGGCGCGCTTCCGCTTTGTCGGCGAGTGGGCGTTGGCGAAGTAGGCCTCAGCGCCAGCTCGCGAGATTGAAGGCGAGCGCCACGGCGCCAACCAGAATGAGGCTGGTCGCCCAGATTGCATCCAGATTGAACCAGCTTCGCGCGACGAACCTCAATCCCAGATAACGGTAGACCAGCCACGCCAGACATCCGCCGGCACTGACCATGGCGACAACGTGCACCAGGGACACCAGCACCGCCATCCCGAGACTTGTCTTCAGAAGACTTGCCTTCATCAGCGCGCCCGCCGCCTCATGGCCGGCATCGAGCTCGAAAGCCTGGCAGAGCCCGAGATAGATCGGTACGAGCATCAAGGCCGCGCCGTGGGCAATGGCAACGGCGAATGACCAGAGCGCCAATTGCGTTGGCGGAATTCGTGCCAGCGTGCGCGGATGGCGCCGCTCGATCAGCCGATAGACGCCGAAGCCGATGACGAGAAGGCTCGCGCCGAGCTGGATCGAACGCTGCCACTCGGCCAGCACGAGCAGGAACGCGAACGGCAGCAGCACGAGAAGTGTTGCCAGGAGATGTCCGGCCGCCAGAGCCCACAACGCGCGGAACAGCGCGCGCGGGCTCTTGTCCATGAGCCCGGCCGACACGGCGAGCGGCCATCCCATTCCCGGATTGACGCCGTGATAAAGACCGCTCGCAACAAGAGCGAGCCACAGCCAGCCGAGCGGCCAACTCCCGTACTGCCAGCCTAGGCCGACGGGTAGCAAAAGGAGTCCGTCGAACAATCGCCGCCCTCCAGCCTGATCTGGTGCGCACGATATCCGTCGGGGAAGCTCACGAAATAGTCCTTGGCGAGCTCGAGGCCGCCGTCGCGACCGACATTGGCCATGACTTCCACGCCCGGAACCCCGTCGGGATAGAACTGGTCATCCCAGGTGGAATACAGCGAATTGGTCCAGTACACGCGCTTGCCGTCGCGACTGATCTCGACCATCTGCGGACCGGCCGCAAATGCCTTGCCGTTCGGATGGGGCGTGCGGCGCGCGATGCCGCCGATGTGAACCGAGCCCGCAAGCTTCGGCTTTCGCGGATCACTCACATCGTACTGGCGCATTTCACCCGTGCCCCAGCACGAGACATAGAGAAACCGATCATCCATCGACAGGTCGATGTCGGTCACCAGCGGCGGCACGGCGCCAAATCCCTGCAGCAGCGGCGGGAGCTTCTCCTTTGGCGCGGGCTCCGGCGGGATCGTCGCCGTCTTCTCCGCATGGAATTTTCCGCCTTCGCGCCACCATGTCCAGATCGATGCTTCGAGGTTGGTGGTGTCGACCACAACGCCAACGAAGCCGTATTCGCGAACCGGATCGTGCGCGGGCCGCACCTCCAGCGCCATCTGATGATTGGCGCCGAGGTCGATGGTCTGCACGTTACGACGGGCGCGGAGATCCCAGAAGTGGAGACGATGGCCATATTTGTTCGCCAGCAGATCTTCCGCGACGATCCCGTTCTCGAACTGCGGCGGCAACGCCCATTCGCTCGTCACCATGTAGTCGCGCGGCAGGTTCCACCAGAAATCATAGTGCAGCGTCTGCGGACCGCGGTCGATCTCCCATCGTCCGAGGACCTCGAACGTCTCGCAATCCATGATGAAGACGCCTGGAGGCCCGTTGGTGCCGTCCTTGCCGCCGCCGCCCAGCGTGCTCACATAGACGCCGTCTGGCCCGCAATGGATGGTATGCGGCCGCGAGTAGCCGGTCTTTTTGAAGATTTCCTCGGGCTCGATGATCTTGTGAATTTTGGCTTGGGTCGGATCGGGCTTGGTATCGATGATGTAGATTCGCGACGAGCGTATCCCGGGGATAATGAGATAGCGCCGCTCGATGAAGGCATGTCCGGCGAGCGGCGACAAGGCGGAGGAGCAGGCATTCCAGCCGAAGTGATGAAACTCATCGCCCTTGTTGGGCATCGTCACCGTGTGGACGATTTGGCTGTAGGTCGGCGATCCCGGCTTGACGTCGATGACCGCGAGAGCATCCGGCTTTGAGAAATCCGGACTGAGCAGCAGCGTGTAGGCAAAGTTCTCTGCAGGTGCTTCCATCGCCAGCTTGGGCGATGCGTGAAAGGTGGGATCCGGCCTCATCGTCATGGCACTGCCTCCCTGTTTCGTCGGCTCGCTCCAACCTGGCTCCGAATAGCGGCATAATGAAGAGCTGCTCACGACGTCTTGAGAAGCTCGGCGGACCTGGTTGGCGAGCGTGCAAGGAGCGTACAATATGTCATCGCCGGCGTGCGGAAAACCGCCCGAACCGCGCTAATTCGACGCCCTCAGTCAGACGGAGGCCAGCGGGATCAGGCCAGCGCGCACCTCACACTCGGCGTCGCCCCCGCGAAGGCGGGGGCTGCCGAGAGGCCTGGCGACAACCGAGTGGGTGCGGCGCTACTTGCCCCACCGCAACGCTAGCGCATCCCGCTCCTTCGCCAGCTCCAGCAGCCCAGCCCGCGTCGCCGGGTGCAGCGGCTGGAGCGGATGCCGCACGGCGTCCGATTTGATCACGCCGCCGGCCTGCATCATGGCCTTGCAGGCGATCAGGCCGCATTGACGGTTTTCGTAGTTGATCAGCGGCAGCCAGCGCTCATAGGCGGCCTTTGCCTCCTCGCGCTTGCCGGCGAAATAGGGATCGATGATCTGGCGGATGCCGTCGGGATAGCCGCCGCCCGTCATCGCGCCGGTGGCGCCGGCGTCGAGATCGGCGAGCAGCGTGATGGCTTCCTCGCCGTCCCACGGGCCTTCGATATCCTTGCCGCCCGCCTCGATCAGGCTGCGCAGCTTTGCCGCCGCGCCCGGCACCTCGATCTTGAAATAGCGGATGTTGGCGAAGTCACGCGCCAGCCGCGCGAGCAGCTCGACCGACAGCGGCGTTCCGGCGACAGGCGCGTCCTGGATCATGATCGGAATGTTGATCGCGCCCGAGAGCACCTTGAAGAATTCGACGATGCCCTTCTCGGGCACGCGGAAGGTCGCGCCGTGATAGGGCGGCATCACCATCACCATGGCGGCCCCCGCAGCCTCCGCCTGCTGGCTGCGCGCGGCGCAGACGGCCGAGCTGAAATGCGTGGTGGTGACGATCACGGGAACCCGGCCCGCGACATGCTCCAGCACCGCATGCATCACGGTTTCGCGCTCGGCATCGGTGAGCACGAACTGCTCGGAGAAATTGGCGAGGATGCAGAGACCATTCGAGCCCGCATCGATCATGAAATCGATGCAGCGGCGCTGGCCCTCGAGGTCGAGCTCGCCGCGCTCGTCGAAGATGGTGGGCGCGACCGGGAATACGCCGCGATAGGGGCGCTGGGCGTTGTGTGGGGTGGCCGGCATCGAACTCTCCATCCTTGATACGTCTGTTGCTGCACTCCCGCAGCGGCACAGATGTACCCGCCACGTGAAGCGGCGGCAATGCCGTTCGCGCGACGCCTAGACGGATGACGATCGAAGTTATGCCGTCTTCACGGCCCCCAAAAAGCCTTCGACCGCGACGCGAAGACGATCGGCATCGCCCGACATCTTCTTCACGGATTCGGACAGCACCGTGCCGGCATTGCCGGTTTCCTGGTTGAGCCTGGCGACGCTGCCGATGGTGTCGGTGACCTCGCGGGTGCCCTGGGCTGCCTGCTGGAAGTTACGTGAGATCTCGGTGGTGGCCGCGCGCTGCTCCTCGACGGCGGCTGCGATCGCCGTCATCTTCTCGTCGATGCCGCTGATGGCGCCCCCGATCGAGCGGATGGCGGTCACGGCCTGGCCCGTCGCGCCCTGGATCTCCTCGACCTGGCGCGAGATCTCTTCGGTTGCGGTTGCGGTCTGCGCGGCGAGGCTCTTGACCTCGCCGGCGACCACGGCAAAGCCGCGGCCGGCTTCGCCCGCACGCGCCGCCTCGATGGTCGCGTTCAGCGCCAGGAGATTGGTCTGGCCGGCGATGGCGTTGATCATCTTCACGACCTCGCCGATCCGGCTCGCGGTCTGATCGAGGATCTCGACCGTCGCGTTGGTCCGCTCGGCCTGCGACACGGCCTCGCGCGCCTCGCGGGCGCTCAACTGCACCTGTGCGGAGATTTCGCCGACGGATGCGGAGAGTTCCTCGGTCGCTGCCGCGATGGTCTCGAGATTGTTGGTGGCCTGCTCGGCCGCGAAGGAGACTGCCGCGGTCTGACTGGTCGAATCCGAAACCAGTGTGCGCACATCGGTCGCGGTGGCATCGAGCTCCCTCGCCGACGCAGCGACGCTGTGGATCACCGCCTGCACGGTGTCGTCGAAGGTGCGGCACGCGTCGTCCACGGTACCGGAGCGGGCGAGTTGCATTGCCTGCTGCGATTCGCGTTCCTGGCCCAGCCGCTCGGCCGTCGCCGCGCTCTCGCGCAGGCTCTCGAGCGCGGCAGCCATGGTGCCGAACTCGTCGGGATATTTCGACTGCGGCACCGGTGTCGTGTAATCGCGGGCGCTGATTCGCGCGATGGCGTCAAGGATGGCGCGGACCGGGCGCATCAGGCGATTGCGCACCACGTAGACGCCGGCGAGGGTCACGGCGAGCGCGAGCAGAAACGCGAGCGACTGCACGATGAGGTTGGTGAGCGCCTTGGTCTGCACGGCCTCGGCACGCGCGATCGACTGATCCAGCGCCTTGGTCGCGACCCCGACGATGAGCGGGAACGGCGACTGGCACAGCGCATTCCACTCCGAAGCGGGCATCGCAGGCTTACCGCTGCCGTCGAAATTCTTGGTGAGATCGCCGATCTGCTTCAGGACGCCATCGGTCTTGGCCTTCGCGTCCGACGCTGCCGTCACCAGCCCCGCGGTCACGTCGGGTGCAGCCAGCAACTCGGCCATGCCCGCCCAGCCGGAGGCGATCGTGCCGTCCCATTGCGCCACGGACCGCTTCTGGGCGTCGTCGAGCGGCTTGCTGCTGTTGACGTTCGAGCGAAGCGACGAGCAATGGATCCCATAGCGGTCGCGCACCTGCCAGGCGAAGCGGCGGACCTGGATCATGCGCGCGATGTAGGGATCGTTCATCCAGGCGCGGTTCGACACCGCGGTGGAGGCGAGGTTCGCCGTGTCGATGACCTTGGTGACAGCATCGTACCAGGAATTGGTCCGCTCCATCTTGCGCTCGGCGCGCGGAAGCCTGGCCTCGTCGTAGAACAGCTGGAATTGCGGCGCGGCTTCGTTCCAGCGCTGCTTCAGCGTGCCGGCGAGTTCGTCGCGGCGTGCGAAATCGACGGTCGAGAGTGCAGCGCTGATCCCTTCATAGCCGCCCTGCTCGGCCTTCTCGGCTTCAGCGAGCTTTGCCTTGGGATCGTCCTCGCCAAGGATGGCGCTCTGGGCATCGCCACGATTGTTGCGCAACGCGAGCACGCCATGGAAGATCGCCTTGTCGGCAGCAGCAAGCCGCGCCGTCTCGAGACTGTCGCTGTAGCGACCGAACGCTCCGAACATCTGGATCGCCGTAGAGGCCAGCGCACCGGCGGCCAGCAGGGCCATCAAGGTCAGGAGAAGCGAGCTTACCGATTTCTTAAACATTGCCATGAGTCAGGGGGCCTGCATTGTACTGCCGGCCACCCTGCATCGCGACATGCCAAGGATCGGTTAAGGTTTTAGTCAAATTACCGGGAGTGCCCGGTCTGCAAGCGCTTTAAGACTAGCGAAATCAGGCAACCTTGGTGAAATCAGGCGGCCGGCGCTCGGCGAAAGCGGTGAAGGCCTCACGCGCTTCCGCCGTGCGCAAACGCTGCGCGAATTGCTCGCCTTCGGCCTGCATCTGCGCGACCAGCGCCTCGCCGTTGCGCATCAGCTTCTTGGTGGCCGTGAGCGCGCCGGCCGGCTGGCGAACGAGCCGCTGCGCCAGCGCGAGCGCCTCGGCATCGAGCTTGTCGAGCGGCACCACGCGGTTGGCAAGGCCCCATTCCAGCGCCGACCTGGCCGGCACGGTCTCGCCCAGCGCGAACATCTCGTAGGCGCGGGCGTAGCCGATGCGTGCCGGCATCAGCAGGCTGGAGGCGGCCTCCGGCACCAGCGCGAGGCTGACGAAGGGCGTCGACAATTGCGCGTTGTCGGCGAGCACGACGAGGTCGCAATGCAGCAGCATCGTGGTGCCGACACCGACGGCGCGGCCCTGCACGGCCGCAACCAGCGGCCGGGTGCAGCGCGCCAGCGACTGGATGAAGCGCACGACGTTGCGGCTGCCTTCGGACTTGCCGGCTGCGACGGCGGCGAATTCGCCGACATCGTTGCCGGCGGTGAACATGTCACCCTCGCCGCGAATCAGGATCACGCGGGCGGAGGAATCGAACTCGGCGGATTCGATGGTGTCGGCGAGCTTGCCATACATCGCATCCGTCAGCGCGTTCTTCTTGTCGGGGCGCGCCAGCGTGAGGGTGAGAATTCCGTTGTTGTTCTCGATCCGGACGTGCTCGGTCATGAGTCTCTCCTTTAGTCGTCTGAAGGTCTTGGAAACTTGTCCTGAATGCTGATCAGCCAGCGCGCGACGATGTCGATCTCCGCGCTGGTAAAGCCGTCCGTCAGCGCGGCGTTGATCTGCGCCGCATCGGTCTTCGCCTGCGCCAGCACGGTGCGCCCCTTCGGCGTCAGCCATACGCGCCAGGCCCGACCATCCTCGCGATCGGCCCGTCGCTCGACCAGCCTCGCCGCGGCACTGCGATCGACGAGGCCTGAGATGCCGGCCGGCCCCATGTCGAGTGCCGCGCCCGCCTCGCCCATCAGCACGCCGTCCTGCCTGCCGAGGATGAACAACAGTCCCGCCTGCGCCGGCGTGACCTCGTTCTGCGGCTGCGCCGCCATCCAGCGCTGCAAGCGGCGTTGCGCGACGTTCAGGAGGTAAATAAGCCGATGATGCCTCGCTGCGGCTTCTTTATTTCGCATGCGAAATAGATAGCCGAGCCGAACCGGATTGTCAAAGGGAGACCGCTACGCGGCGCGGCAGCCATCGAGGAACAGGGACGCGCAGGTCTGCACGCGGCGTTCGATCTGCTTGCGTGACGGCAGCGGCATGCCGCCATAGATCGCCGCGCGCTGCGGCGCCGATGCCACCATGCCGATCAGCATGCCGGCAACTTCCTCCGCATCGTCGATGGCGATGCGCTTGCGCTGGACCTGGACGCACAGCCAGCCCGCGAGCGTCCTGACGGTGCGGGAAATGCCGTTGCTGTAGAAGTTGGCGGCGAGCTCGGGGAACGCGGCGGATTCCTGCAGCACCATGCGCTGCAACGCTACGACCTCTGGATCGAGTGCGAGATCGGCGCAGGCCAGCAGCGCGGCACGCAGGCCCGTCTCGATATCGACCTCGTCGCTTCCTTGCAGATCGACGGCGGAGAGCAGCTGCTCGAGCCTGTCCGCGCACATCGCCTCGAACAGCGCGGCCTTGCCCGGAAACAGGCGATAGAGCGTCTTGGTCGAGATGCCGGCGCGGCGTGCCAGCTCTTCGGTGCTGGTCGCGGCATAGCCGTCGACGGCGAAGGCGTGGCGCGCGGCGTCGAAGACGATCCGCCTCGTCTCCTCGTCGCTGCGCAGTTGCGGCCGCCCGCGGGGGCGGCATTCACCTGATGGTTTTGCCTGAGCCATGCTTTTAAATGACGCCTGTCATTCCATTGACAATTCCAAAGCTAGTCTCATTTTGGAAATCGTCAAGTTTCCTAATTCAGGGGAGCCGGCCATGTCCGTCCACACCACCCCATCTGCTGCGACCCAAACCGTTATTCCAGCAACCGTGCCGGAGGGCGTGCTGCCCACCGCCCCGACCGGCGTCCGCCGGCAAAAACTCAATCTCCGCAAGCTGTTGCTGATGGGTGCGGCGATCGTCGCGCTGGCCGGCGCAGGCTGGTATGGCTACGACTACTGGACCGTCGGGCAGTACCTCGTCTCCACCGATGACGCCTATGTGAAGGCCGACAACACCACCATCGCGCCGAAGGTCAGCGGCTACCTCGACCGCGTCCTGGTCGGCGATAACGAGCATGTGAAGGCCGGCCAGGTGCTCGCCAGGATCGACGATCGCGACTTCCGCGTCGCGCTCGACCAGGCCAAGGCCGATGTCGCCGCCGCGAATGCGACGGTGACGAGCAAGCAAGCGCAGCTCGACGTCCAGCAAGCCGTGATCGCGGCCGCCAAAGCGACCATCGACGTCGACACTGCTGCAAAGACTTTCGCGGAGCAGGAGAACAAGCGTTACACCGACCTCGCCAAGACCGGCTATGGCAGCGTGCAGAATGCACAGCAGGCCCAGGCGCGCGATGCCGGCGCCGATGCCGCGATCCAGCGCGACACCGCCAATCTCGCCTCGGCTCTGAAACAGGTCGAGCTGCTGAAGGCCGAGATCGTACAAGCCAGTGCCGCGGCTGCCCGCGCGACCGCGCTTCAACATCAGGCCGAGCTCAATCTCAGCTACACCACGATCGTCTCTCCGATCGACGGTGTCGTCGGCAACCGCACCTTGCGCATCGGCCAATATGTGCAAGCGGGAACGCAGCTGATGTCGATCGTGCCGGCCGAGGGCGCCTATGTCGTCGCCAATTTCAAGGAGACCCAGCTCACCCATGTCCGCGCGGGACAGCAAGTCGAGATCGAGGTCGACACCTTCCCGGGCCAGGTCGTGCACGGCCATGTCGATTCCATCGCACCCGCCAGCGGCCAGGAGTTCGCCTTGCTGCCGCCCGACAACGCCACCGGCAATTTCACCAAGGTCGTGCAGCGCATCCCCGTGAAGATCGCGCTGGATGCCGAGACGCACTCTGCGATCGAGCTGCGGCCTGGCATGTCCGTGATCCCGACGATCGCAACCCGATCAGCGCCGACCGCGCAAGCGGCAACGACGCCCCAAACGAAGTCCAAAGCGAAGCTTGTTTCCGGAGGGTCGTGCCATGTCAAACAGCCTCACAATCTCGACGCCAGCACAAGCAACACCGGCCGCGACGCCTGATCGCGCCGCCAGCGATCCCAACCGCGCGAGCGCCACGGTCTGGATCGCCGTCTTCGCGGCGATGATCGGCGCCTTCATGGCGATCCTGAACATCCAGATCACCAACGCCTCGCTGCTCAACATCGAGGGCGGCATCGGCACCGGCGCCGACAACGGCTCCTGGATCTCGACGTCCTACCTGATCGGCGAGATCATCGTGATCCCGCTGACCGACTATCTGTCGCGGGTGTTCTCGTTCCGTAACATCATGCTGAGCTTCGCGACGCTGTTCGCCGCGTTCTCGGTCGCCTGTGCCTTCACCCACGATTTGCCCTCGATGATCGCGATGCGCGGACTTCAGGGCTTCTTCGGTGGCGTGCTGATTCCGATGGCCTTCACGCTGGTCTTCACCAAGCTGCCGAAGGGCCAGCAGCCGATCGGCCTTGCCATGTTCTCACTCGCCGTGACGTTTGCGCCGGCGATCGGGCCGACCATTGGCGGCTATCTCACCGAGAATTACGGCTGGCAGACCATCTTCTTCGTCAACGTGCTGCCGACCGCCGTCATGGTGACGATCCTGTTCTTCACCCTGGAGCGCCAGCCGATGAATCTCGGGCTGTTGCGCGAGGGCGACTGGTTCGGCATCGCGACCATGGCGCTTGGCCTGGCCTCACTTCAGGCCGTGCTCGAGGAGGGCAACAAGGACGACTGGTTCGGCTCGCCCTTCATCGTGCGCCTTGCGATCATCGCCGCCGTCAGCCTGTCGCTGTTCATCTATAACGAGCTCGTGGTGGAGAAGCCGTTGCTCCGCCTGCGCCTCTTGACGCAGTGGAATTTCGGCGTCGGCACGATCGCTGCCGTGTTCCTTGGATTTGCGCTGTTCGGCTCCGTCTATCTGCTGCCGGCCTATCTCGGCCAGGTGCAGGGCTATAATGCCGAGCAGATCGGCAACGTGCTGGCCTGGACCGGCCTGCCGCAGCTCCTCCTGATTCCGCTGGTGCCGAAGCTGATGCAGCGCTTCGACGCGCGCTACATCGCGGCCGTGGGCCTGCTGCTGTTCGCCGCGAGCTCGTTCCTGAATATCGAGATGTCGCTCGACTATTCGGGCGACCAGTTCTTCATCCCCAACGTCGTGCGCGCTGTGGGCCAGGCCTTGACGCTGGCGCCGCTGTCGGCGCTCAGCCTCGGCAGTGTCGCACCGCAGGACGCGCCGGCTGCCTCGGGCATCTCCAACATGATGCGCAATCTCGGCGGCGCCATCGGCACCGCGGTGCTTGCGACCATCGTTACCAAGCGCGAGCAGTTCCACTCCAACATCATCGGCCATTCCGTCACGCTCGGCCGCGAGGAGGTCCGTGCCCGCATCGCGCAGATGACCAATTACTTCATCGCGCACGGCGTGCCCGACCCCAACGCCGCGCGCGAGCAAGCCATCATCGCACTCGGCAAGACGGTGAAGCGCCAGGCGCTGGTGATGGGCTATTCCGACACCTTCGCGGTGATCGGCGTGGTGCTCGTGCTCGCCGCGATCGCGGTGCTGCTGACGCGGCGGGTGAAGGCGGCGGCCGGCGGGGGCGGTGCGCATTAGCAAGAAGTCGTCATGCCCGGGCTTGTCCCGGGCATCCACGTTCTCAGTGCTCCGTCGAAGGCGTGGATGGCCGGGACAAGCCCGGCCATGACGCTGTGGAGACGTCGGTGCCTCACGGCGCGCAAGCAAAACTCGCCGCCTCCGTGACCGGGCCGCTCTTGTAACGCGGCCAGGACGGCCAGCGGCACAGCGGCATCGCGCGGAGCGTTGCGAATGTGGGCGCCTCGACCTTTTGCTCAGAGACCTCCAGATCGCCGGGCGCCTTGCCCTTCTCGACCCAGTCGACCAATGCTCTCAGCATGTCGACATTGGCCGGCGCGCCGGAGCCGACATGGTCGACGCCGGGGGCGGTGTAGAGCCGCGCGAACTCCGCCGTCTCGGCCTTGCCGAGCTTGCGCTCGACGCTCTCGAAATAGCGGATGCCGGCATAGGGGCTCTGCGCATAGTCCGCCATGTGCTCGAGCATGATCAGCCGGCCGCCGCGTCCGCGAAAACGGCTGAGATCCGGATCGGTCGAATCCATCAGCTTCGAGACTTCGAGCAACCGCGCCTTGTGGTCCTCCACCTTGTAGGTGGTGACGTCGAGCTTGGGATCACGCGCGAACACATATTGAATGCCGCCGGCGCCGTAGATCCAGGCGATGCCGTTGTTGGGTGCGGGCGGCTGCGCCGGCGGCGCGCTGCCGAGCCACCACGCGGACCAGCCGCCGGTTGGCCCAAACGCCGGCGTATCCTCGCCAGAGACGCCCCAGCCCGGATAGTCATCGAGGTCATTGGCGAGCACGAACGGGAATTTGTAGGTCCCATGCAGCGTGCTGACTGCCTTGATCTGCGCCTCGGTCAGGCACTGATCGCCGGCCTTGCCGGCCTCGCAGCGCAGCGTCTCGACCTTGAACACGGCCTTGCAGGCCACGGGATCGTGCACCAGCGTCTTATCGGAGCCGTCGGCCTTGTCGCAGGCAGTGCGCACCGCATCGGCAAAGAGCTTGACCTGCGCCGGATTGATCCAGCCCTCGCCCATGGTCACAAGGCCGGAGCGCGTGCCGGCATGCTGCAGGCCGACCCAGTTGATCACGGGCACGCGGGCGAAGATGCCGTCGAAATCGTCGGGGTAGCGCTGGGCCATGGTGAGGCCTTCGCGGCCGCCCTCGGAGGAGCCCATGAAGTATATTTTTTCCGGCTTCTTGCCGTAGGCGCGCTCCATCAGCGCGACAGAAGCATCGCGCACCTTCTTGTAGGCGCGGTGAGCGAAATTCTCGAAGGCTTCGTCGTTGAGCGCGAAGACCTGCGGCGGCTCGCCGGGCTTGGACTCATGGCCGGAGTCGGTGCCGTAGGTGACAAAACCGCGCGCCAGCGGCGACGGCTTGTCGAAGGGATAGGCCGGCGGCAGCCCAAGGCCGGTGATCAGCACGCCGTTAAAGCCGCCGCCGCCATATTGGACGGAGCGACCGTTCCACTCGACCGGGAGGTTGACCTGAAACTTGATCGGCGGCGCCTTGGGATCAATGGGGTCGATGTGGCCGAGCACCTTGCAGAAGGCAGGATTGGCGGGCGTGACGCGCCCCAACGGGGTCGGCCCGCGTTCGGCAACAGCCAGTTGTGTCGGCGCCAGCAATGTCGCGGAATCGATCTTCACGGCATCGGCGCCGCCGATGAGCCCTTTGCAGACCGTGTCGGCATCCTCCGCCAGCGTCACGGCGAACGCGCTGCTCGCGCTCATCGCGGCCATCGCACCCACGAGCCATGCACAGAGCTTCGCTCTCTTTCGCGTCATCGTTTCCACCCGGCGTTCGCTGTTTATTGGATTTGGTCAGTTGGCCGCATTGAATGCAACCTTCGCCGTTCCGTCAATCGCTCACGTTCGCATTCTGGTCAGAACGATCCCAGCGCACTACCCAATGCGATTACGGCCACCAGCGCCAGCAGCGACGTCGCGATGCCGACCATCACGATGTCGAAATAGCTGTCGCGATGCGTCAGGCCGCAGATCGCGAGCAGGCTGACCACCGCACCATTGTGCGGCAGGATGTCGAGCGTCCCCGCGCCGATCACCGCCACGCGGTGCATCAGCGCAGGGGCGATGCCGGTGCGCGCGGCGAGCTCGACATAGGTCTGGCCGAGCGCGTCCAGCGCAATGGTCAGGCCGCCTGACGCCGACCCGGTCAGCGCGGCCAGGATGTTGGTCGCAACCGCTAGCGAGACCAGGGGTCCCCCTTCAATCGCCAGCACCCAGTCGCGCACGATCGTGAATGCCGGCAGCGAGGCGACGACAGCGCCGAATCCGACGAGGCTGGCGACGCTGAACGCGGGCAGGACGGATGCATTGGCCCCCGCGTCCATGGTGCGGCGAAGCGCCGGCAGGCGAGCCCGGTTCAGCACGATGGTCGTGACGATGGCCGCAGTCAGCGCGACCGCGACCGACCACACGCCCGCGACGGCCGCGAGTGACGTCTCCCCAAAGCGCTGTTCGGCGAGATAGCTGACATCGAGCCGCGGCAGCACCACGAGCGACATCACCAGATTCACGATGACGACCACGATCAGCGGCGCGATCGCACTCCACACGGGCGAAGGCCGCTCGCTACGTTGACCGTGCTGGAGTTCCGCCGGATCGAACTCGCGCGCGGTCGTGGCGCGCTCGCGCACGAGCTCGTCGGCGGCGGCGCGCTCGGTCGCGCCCTCGATATCGTCGCCATAGCCTTCTCCGGCACGGCGCGCCGCGGCTTCGGCGCGGTGCAGCCACCACAACCCTGTCACGAGCATGATGAGGGAGGCGATGATGCCGAGACCTGGCGCTGCGAACGGCGTCGTGCCGAAGAACGGCATCGGGATCGAATTCTGGATCGACGGCGTGCCCGGCAAGGCCGACATGGTGAAGGTCGACGTCCCCAGCACGATCGCAGCCGGGATCAGGCGACGCGGGATCGAAGCCGCGCGGAACAGCGAGCGGGCCATGGGAACGATGACGAAAAACGCAACGAACAGGCTGACGCCGCCATAGGTCACCGCGGCACCGGCGAGCACCACCGCCAGGATCACGCGACGCTCGCCGAGGCGCTCCGCCATGAAGGCGGCGACCGACGTGACCGCCCCGCTATCGTCCATCAGCTTGCCGAAGACCGCGCCAAGCAGGAAGATCGGGAAGAACTGCGCCAGAAATCCCGCCGCATGCACCATGAACACCTGGGTCAGGTTCGCAAGCAGCGGTTCGCCGCCGAACAGGGCGGCAACGAGCGCTGCGAACGGCGCCAGCAGAAGCACGCTCCAGCCGCGAAAGGCGAACAGGACGAGCAGGGCGAGCCCGACGAGGAGGCCGAGAAGACCCATGCCTCAGCACTCCGACAGGAGGACGTCGAGATCGGCGGTCGATTGCCGGCCGATGTCGGCACCGTGCGCGGCGAGAAACGCGTCCGCGGCCAGGCGCCCCTCGGCGCGCAGCATCGAGACGAACTCCCATTCGGCGTTGAGCTTGGATGACGCGCCGAACTTCGCCAGCATGTCGCTCTTGACGCGGTGGGTCCGCATCTTTGCCCAGCGCGCGCCCTCGCCGCTGCCGGGGTCGGCCGCCTGGCGCAGCAGCGCAATCATGCGCAATTCCTTCATCAGGGGCGAATTGAACGAAATCTCGTTCAATCGATTGAGAATCTCCGCAGCCGTCCGCGGCTCTTCGAGCGTTTCGGTCGGATTGATCTGCACCAGGATCGTGTCGTGCGCATCGCTTTCGCGAATGAGCGGTGTGATCGTGGGGTTGCCGGCGAAGCCGCCGTCCCAATAGGGTTCGCCGTCGATGTCGATCGCGCGGAACATGGTCGGCAGGCAAGCCGATGCCAGCAGCACGTCCGCCGTGATCTCGGCGTTGCGGAAGATGCGGCCGCGGCCGGTGCGCACCCGCGTCGCGGTGATGAACAGCTGGATCGGCGAGCGCGCGAGGCGTTCGAAATCGATGCTCTCGGTCAGCACGGCGCGCAGCGGATTATAGCCGGTCGGATTGAGATCATAGGGCGAGAGCACCCGCGACATCAAATCGGTGAGGATGTAGGCCGGCGACGTATCGAGCGTCCAGCGCCCCATCAAGCGATCGAGCGGCGAGCGCTGCAGCGGACTGAAGGCGGCAGCCTTCGAGACACGGCGCCAGTATTTTTCGAGCGCGTCGCGCGCGCCCTCGGCGCCACCCGCGATCCACCCGTCCGCGAGCACAGCCGCATTCATCGCACCCGCGGAGGTACCGGAGATCGCGGCGATGGTGAGCCACTTCTCTTCCAGAAGACGGTCGAGCACGCCCCAGGTGAAGGCGCCGTGCGAACCGCCGCCTTGAAGCGCGAGATCGATCAGTACGGCGTCCCGTTCCATGGCGGCACCCACGCAACTGAAGCTCAAATTCGACGCGATTGTAGCACGCCGAGGATGACAGCAGTGTGGGAGCAGTGGCCGCAAGATGCAACCGGAACGTCGGGCGATTCAGTGCTCGAATACCAGCCGTGCGCCAACCGTGCCCTCGAGCGCCCGGATCTGCGCAAGCAGCGCGGCCGAATCCTCACCCCCCAGATCGGCGTCGAGCACAACGTAGCCGAGGTCGCCGGCGGTCTCCAGATATTGCGCGACAATGTTGATGTCGCGCTGGAGGAAAACCTCGTTCAGCCGCCGCAGCATGCCCGGCACGTTGCGGTGGACATGGCTGAAGCGCGCACCGGCGGGACGCAGATGCAGTTGCACCTCCGGGAAATTCACCGCGCCCATGGTCGATCCCGTGATGAAATAGTCGACCAGTTTTCGCGCGACTTCCCCACCGATGCGCTCTTGCGCCTCCTCGGTCGAGCCGCCGACATGCGGGGTGAGGATCACGTTGTTGAGGCCCTGCACCGGGCTCTTGAATCGTTCCGCGTTCGAGGACGGCTCAACCGGGAAGACGTCGATCGCAGCGCCCGCGATGTGACCGTCGCGCAAGGCGCCTGCGAGCGCATCGAGATCGACCACGGTACCGCGGCTGTTGTTGATGAAGAATGAGCCCGGCTTCATCGCCCGCAGCTCCTTCTCGCCGATCATGCCTGATGTCTCCGGCGTCTCCGGCACGTGCAGGCTGACGACGTCGCTCTGCGCCAGCAGCTCTTCGAGCTTCTCGACCGGCTCGGTATTACCGTGTCGGAGCTTGTCGGTGCGGTCGTAATAGATCACGCGCATGCCCATGGCTTCAGCAAGGGTCGAAAGCTGCGAGCCGATATTGCCATAGCCGACGATGCCGAGGGTGCGGCCACGCACCTCGCGGCTGCCGGCAGCGGACTTGTCCCAGCCGCCTTCATGGGCGGACACCGAGCGCGGAAAGATCTGACGCAGCAGCATCACGATCTCGCCGATCACGAGCTCGGCAACGCTGCGCGTGTTGGAGAACGGCGCGTTGAACACGGGAATGCCACGCTTCCGCGCTGCCAGGAGATCGACCTGGTTGGTGCCGACGCTGAAGCAGCCGACCGCGAGAAGCCCATCGGCGGCCGCGAGCACCTCATCGGTGATCTGGGTGCGCGAGCGGATGCCGAGCAGCGATACGCCCTTCAGCGCGCGCCGCAGATCTTCGCCGTCCAGCGCCTTGGTCAGCCGCTCGACATTGGCGAAGCCCGCGCTTCGGAACAGGTCGACAGCGCTGTCATTGACGCCTTCGAGCAACAGCGCCTTCGCGTTCCGCTCGGGGCTTTGGCCTGGGGCTGGCATGGAATCTCCGTAGGTCACAGCTTTGCCGCAGCTCATAGACCGCGGGGGAGATGCAGCACAATAGGGTTTGGATATGGGGAGAAGATGGCGGGGTGGGGGAGGCGTGCTTGGCATCCCACCACTAGCTCCGTCATCCTGAGGTGCGAGCTACGCGGCGAAACGCGTCGCGTGGGGAGCCTCGAAGGATGAACGGCCCCCATACAGCCGGGCCGTCGCCCTTCGAGGGCCGCTACGCGGCCACCTCAGGGTGACGGATTTAGATCACATAAAACCCGTGCGTGCCGTCGAGCCGGAGTTGCTCGACGAGACCGTATTCCCAGTCGAGATAGGCCTGCATCGCGCGCTCGGCGACGTCCGTGCCTTCGTAGGGCCGGCGGTAGCGATGTGCCGGATCGGGCTTGGGCAGCACGCGCGGCGGGCCGACCTCGAGCTCACCCTCGTAACCGCCTTCGAGGACGTAGACCTCCCAACCCATCTGCGCGAGCCAGGATGCCGTCATGTCGGCACGCACGCCCTGGTCGTCGGTCAGGAGGATGCGCGCGCCACGTACGGGCGCGGCCATGTCGGTTTCCTGGACGAGCTGGCCACCGGGATAATGCCGGAAGCCGGGGAGATGGCCAGCCGCATACTCTTCTGCGTCGCGCACGTCGAAACGATAGAGCGTGCGATCGGTCCGCGCTGCGAGCGCCTTCGCCTCGTTCGCGCCGATATGGCGAACACCGGCACGATAGGCGACGTCGCGCGCATTGGCCGGGCCACCCTCGAACGGCCCGATCGCGCCACGCCTGTCGGCACCGTGATCGAGCGTGTGCCGCGCCAGCGTCCAGCCGATGGTGCCGTTGCGCAGCGCCCGCACCTTGTTGGGCACGCCGGCATTGATCAGCGACTGGGTGCCGATGATCGAGCGCGTGCGCCCGGCGCAATTGACGATGATGGTGGTCTCAGGGTCGGGCGCGGCCTGTCCTGCGCGCAGCACCAGCTCAGCGCCGGGCACGCTGACCGAGCCCGGAATGTTCATGGTCGCATATTCGTCGAAGCGGCGAACATCGAGGATGGCGATGTTGGCCTTGTCCGCAATCAGCTTTGCCACTTCGTCGGCGCTGAACGAGGGCGTGTGCCGCCGCGCTTCGACCAGCTCGCCGAATGCCTTGGAATAGGAATTGACGTCCTCGAACACCTGATAGCCCGCATCGCGCCAGGCCTTCAGTCCGCCGTCGAGGGCGCTGACATTGGTGTAGCCGAGCGCGGCAAGCCGTTCGGCGCCGGTTGCAACAAGTCCCTCGCCATCATCATAGAGCACGATCGCGACGTCCTTGCGCGGCAGCCTCACCTCGGCCTCGATCGCGATCCGGTCCGCGGCCATGTTGGCGGCAAACAGCGGATGGCCGGTGGCGAAGCTGGCCTCGTACCTGAGATCGAGCAGCGCGATCTCCTCGCGGAGCAGCAGCGCGCGGCCGATATCGGCGGGGGTGACGGTGGGGAGCTTCATGGCGTGAACCCTGGCAAGTACGGCCAAGGGCTTTTGAACGATTGTCGCGCGCTTGGCTAGCCTTCGCGGCCGTTCACTCGCCCGGAACCAGCCGCCCGAGCGGTGGCTGCGCGGGACGCCGCAGCCTGCGGCGCGACAGATAGAGCAAAATGCCAGTGACCGAGAACAGCGGCATCAACGCTGCTGCAATCATGAAGGCGAGCTTGCCCGGCCAACCCAGGAACGCGCCGCGATGGATGTCGAGCACGTTCGCGATGATCTTCTCGCCGAGCGTCTTGTCGGCATAGCGCTCCGCCGAGATCAACTGCCCCGTGACCGCATCCACGCGGAATTCGTCGCGCGTGGTATCGAGCGTCGAATCCTTCGGCCACGACCGGATCCGGATGACCGTGCCGGGTCCGGCGGGCAGCGTCAGCAACGCTCTGGAGAAAAGTTTCCCCTCCTCATGCTGGAGCGTCGTCCATGCACGATCGAATCCGACCGGCTGAGCCGGCTCGGCCCGGCTGGCTGCGCGCGGCTCCTTTGCGGACATCTTGGGCTGCATCTTCGCAGCAGTGACCTCTGGGCGCGACAGCAGCCAGACCACGCTGTCCTTATACCAGTCGAACGAGTACCAGAGCCCGGTCAGCGTCATCACCAGATAGACAGGCAGCACCCAGGTGCCGATGACGGCATGCAGCGAACGGTGCAGTCCGCGCCCGCTGAGTCCGAGATTGGGTTTCAGCCACATCTTCACGCTGCCGGCGTGGCGCGGCCAGCGCAGCACGAGGCCCGAGATGAGCATGACGATCAGGCCGAGCGCGGCGATGCCGGTGATCTGGCGCCCCCAGCCCTTGGCATCGCCGGGGATCAACAGCCAGCGATGCAGCCTGCGCACGGTCGCGAAGAACTCCTCGCCACGCGGCGCACCCAGCACGTGCGCGTCGTAGGGATCGACATAGAGCGATGTCGGCCGCGCGCCCTGCTCGTCGCGCGCGAAGCGGATACGCACCGCCGCAGCCGGATCGCTCGACAGCGTGACGGCCGAGACCTTGCCGAGGTCCTGCCCCGCCCTCAGCCGGGCCACCAGTTCGTCCGGCATCAGCGCCGGCGCCTGGCGCGGCGCCACCTGCATGATACCGCTATTCAGATAGTCGCCGATCTCGTCCTCAAAGCTCATGATCGCGCCGGTCAGCGCGATCAGGGCCAGCAGCAGCGCGAGCACGAGGCCCGCGATCGAGTGAATCTGGTGCAGAGCGGCCTTGATGTGATGCCCCACCCTACTCATCGAAGCCAACCTTCTTGATAAGCGAGATCGCGGCCTGCTGATGTGCGGCGATCTGGTCGATCGAAATTGCATCGGCGATGAACGTACCCATTTCGGCAACGATGGGTGCACGCTCCGCTGTAGCAAGCACGGGGTATTCCAACTCGGCAGCGGCAAAGATCCGCTGCGCTGCCGGCGTGACAAGGAATTCGAGGAATTGTCGCGCCAACGCCGGATGCGGCGCCTGTTGCGCGATCGCCGCGCCGGTAAGGTTCACATGCGTGCCGCCGCCCTTGAATGTCGATGGCACCGCCTTGACCTCCATCGCCCAGGCACGCCAGTCGGCCCCTTCCCGTCCGTCGCCCAATTGCGCCAATGCCACGGTGTTGCCGATGCCGATCTTGCACGTGCCTTGCGCGATCTCGCGGATCACGTCGTTGTCCTTGCCATCAGGCTTGTGCGCGAGATTGGCCTTCAGCCCGGCGAGCCAGGCCTCCGTCGCGGCCTCGCCGTGATGGACGAGATAGGCCGCAACCAGCGCGACATTGTTCTGATGCAGCGGCGAGCGCATGCAGAGCTTGCCGCGCCAATTGGGAGCGGCGAGATCTTCATAGTCGATCGAGGCAAGCGCGCTGTCCTTGCGCACAAAGGCAACACGCGGTCGGACGGAAAGCGCAAGCCATTGCGCGCCGTTACCACGGAGATTTGGAGGGACCACCTGGTCGAGGCGCGACGGCGTGAAGGCTTGCGTCAGACCGCGGCTGGAGAGCTGGGTCGTCTTGTCCAACCCGATCGTCATCAATACGTCGGCAGGCGACGCGTCACCTTCCGACGCAAGTCGCTTGACGAGGCTATCCTCGACGAAGACGATTTTCACCTTGACGCCGCTGGCTTCCGTGAAGGCCGCAACGACCGGCTCGACCAAGGCAGCCTCCCTGGTCGAATAGAGCGTGATCTCCTCGGCGCGGCTCGCACCTGTGGCAGTAAGGCAGGCAGCCGCCGCCGCGATCAGGACCGCGATGGCTTTGTGCCGCACCGCCATGGCTAGAACTTCACCGTTGCCGACAGCGACACGCGGCGCGCATCGCCGATCGCGACGTTCAGATTGTTGACGGCTGAGGGATAATAGACGGTGTCGAACAGGTTCTTGACGTTGAGCTGATAGATCACCGGCGTGTTCTGGTATTTCGTCTCATAGGTCGCGAAAATATCGGCGACCACATAGGACGGCAAGAAGAAGCTGTTGATCGCATCACCGGGACGGTCGCCGACATAGCGCGCGCCGCCGCCGAGGCGGAGCTGGCCCGGCAAAGCTGTACCGAAATCATAGACCAGATAGAGCGAGGCCGTGTTCAGCGCGACGTTCTGCAGCTTCATGCCGTAGAGCGACCGATCTTCGGATGCCGTCACCCGCGCGTCGGTATAGCCATAGCTGCCGATCAGGGCCCAACGGTCGGTGAGCCTGCCGGTCACGTCCAGCTCGACGCCGCGCGAGCGGGCGCGGCCGACGGTATGGAGTTCCACCACGCCAGCGCTGTTCGTCTTCGTCGTCTGCACGTTCTTCTTGTCGAGATCGTAGATTGCGAGCGTACCAGAGATGCGCTTGTTCAGATCGAACTTCAGGCCGGTCTCGTATGACACGCCTTCTTCCGGCGCGACATTGGAATCGATCACGATGCCGATCGGCGCAATGGTCGAGTTGGGCTTCAGCGACTCGGTGTAGCTCGCATAGAGCGAGACTTCCTCGGTCAGCTTGAGAATGGCCCCGCCCAGGGGAAGCACCTTGTCTTGCGACACGTTGGTATTGGTGATGAACGGTTTCCCGCGCCCGGCGATCTGGTCGTAGTCCATGTAACGGACGCCGCCGACCAGCGCGAACCGTTCGGTGAGATGCAGGGTGTCCTGGAAGAACAGCGACCATTGGCCGAGCTTGTCGGTCTGTGCGCTATCGCTGTTCGACACCGTCGTGCCCGGTCCGACCAACCCGTAGATGGGATTGTAGACGTTGATGGCGGGAGTGGCCTGCCGGATCAGATTGTCGCGATAGATGGTGCGATACTGGCCGTCGCCGCCGAATACCACCTCGTTGCGCATATTGCCGAGCCAGAAGCTGCCGGAAATGTACGACGTTCCGTAGCTGGCATTGCTGAGCGAGCCTTGCGTGCCGTCATTGCTGCGCGTCTCGTTGCCGGTCGTGAAGTTGATGCCGGTGATGCGGAGCTGGTTGGCGCTGGAACTCTCGGTGTTGTAGCTGTAGCCGGCGTAGAGCTTCCAGTCCTGGTTGAAGCGGTGCTCGATCGAGGCCTGCATCAGGTCGGTCGTGCCCCAGGTATTGTTGAAGGGCTCGTCGAGCCGACGCGTGGACGGCACGGCCAGTGGCGCCTTGGTCACCGGATTGAACGCCGTGCCGCGATCGAACGGATAGATGAACTCGCGGTGCTCGTAGTTGAGCTGGACCGTGGTGTCCTGGCCGTACCAGGCCAGCGACGGCGCGACCAGCATCTCGCGATGACGGCCGAAATTCCGCCAGTAATCCTCGCTGACGCCGTAACCGATGAAGCGATAGGCAAGGCCCTGATCGCCGATCGGACCGGTAACGTCGAGCAGGCCGTCGGCGCCGGTTTTCGAGGCACTGAATGCCGAGCCGAGCAACGTGACCGAACCGTGCTGATAGAGCTCCGGCCGCTTGCTGATCGTGTTGACGATGCCGCCGGGATCCATGATGCCGTAGAGCAGCGAGGCCGGCCCCTTCAGAACCTCGACGCTTTCGACCGCGGGATTGAAGCTGCGGCCCTGCACCAGCGGCATGCCGTTGCGCATGATCGAACCGTCACGATTATCGCCGAAGCCGCGGCGGATCACCGCGTCCTGGCTGCCGGCGAGCGTGTTGGTCTGAGTGATGCCGGAGACGTTGATGAGCGCATCGTCGATGTTCCGCGGGAGCTGATCCTTCAACACCTGTTCAGGCACGATGTTGACCGCCTGCGAGGTATCGAGGGGCGAGGCGCCGCTGCGCAGTGTGGTCGAACTCGGCATCGCGCGGTAACCGAGCTTGGCAGCCTGCTGCGCGGCGGCCGCGACTGCTGCACGCTCCGATATTGTCGGCGCTGCGGGTGCGGGATTGGCATTGCGCTGGCGCGCAACGGTTTGCGCGCGGCGTTGGGACTGTTGTGACGCGCGGGCCGGCTTTGGCCGCTGCACCGGCGCTTCCACCGTCACCGGCGGCAGCGCCGATTGCGCCAGCGCACTTGTCGTGTTCGAGGGGGATTCGACGAGCAGCACCGCTGCGCCGAGGAGAAGACCTGCACGGCTCTTGCCGGCACGATGACGATGGCCGCTGACGCGCTGGCCATCCACGGGGGCACGCACTTTCATTCCACTTCAAGTCAAGAACATTGAAGTGTGCGCCTGTAACAGTCGGCGGGATCGAAGAGAACTGTAGGCGAGCTTGAATCGCTCTAGTGTTGAATTGTTCTAAGCGCATCAGCGCACTGAACGGCAATCACCGATTGACGTCGCTGTTATCGCGACACGCTGCGCGCGAATTTGCGGCAACGTGTCACGAAGGTTTTACATTTCACGCGATGGCAGGAGCAATCAGCTCGTCAATCTTTCGCTTGAGCGCCGCGCCATCGGACGAGGCACGGAACGGCGGGCGTACGCGCAGCCAGCCTGCGTCGCCCGTCTGTGCGGCGAGGATTGCCTTCAGCGTCGCAAGGAACGACGGCGTGTTCAGCACGACGTCGGTCGCGGCTTGCATGCGCGCCTCGACGTCCTTACCGTCAACCATGCCCTTGACCAGCTCGGGCACGACGTTGGCCATGCCGCAGATGGTGCCGGCGCCGCCGGCTGCGATCGCGCGAGTGATGTCGGCTTCGTTGCCGACGGTGATGGCGAGATCGGGAGCAGCACTACGGAACGCCTGGAACTGCTTGAAGTCGCCGCTGGAGTCCTTGAGGCCCGCAACGACCTTGCCGTAACGCTTGCGCAAGTTCGCAGCGACACCGGTCGGGATCGCAACGCCGGAGACCTGCGGGATGTGATAGAGCGAGGCGCGCAGGCGATCATCAGCGACGCCGTCGATGATCGCGGCAAACGCGTCCTCGATCCCCTCGGGCGAGACGCCGCGATCGAAGTAAGGCGGCAGATACAGCGCGTGACGCAGGCCGAGGCCGAGCATGGCGCGTGTCAGCGCGATGCTGTCGGTGATGGCGGGAAAGCCGCCGCCGACGCCGATGCGCTCGGGCGCGACGCCTGCCTTGAGCACGGCCTCGATGGTCGCGACACGCTCGGTGACATTGAAGGAGGTGCCCTCGCCGGTGGTGCCGAACAGCACGACGCCATCGACGCCCTTGCTGAAGAGCTGCCTGGCGTGAGCGGCGAGCTTGGCGGAGTCCACACTACCATCAGTCGCCAGCGGCGTCGCCGACGCCACCCAGAACCCGCGAATTGCCTCCGTCATCTCACCACCCATTGCTGCGGTCCCGGACTAAGCCTCTGATCTCGAACGATCTTAAGAGGCCTTCCGGGCCTTGTTTTTGCTTTACTTTTTATGTTGTACCTTACATACAAGACGGACGCAAATCCTTTCCACCATCACGGCGCGCATGAGACGCAGCCAGATTCCGAGGAGGTCTCGCATGAACATGGTGAGCCCCATTGAGCGTCCCGATCAGTTGCTCGGCGCCCTGCGCGACAAGCTCGGCGCGGCCGCCGTGCTTGTTGGCACCGAGGTGCCCGCGCGCAATTGCAACGACTGGAGCGCGAGCCTGCCGCAAACGCCGCTTGCGGTGATCCGACCGGTCGATGCGCAAGGCGTTGCCGATGCGATTGCGACCTGCCGGCAGGCGCGGCTGCCCTTCGTGCCGCAGGGTGGATTGACCGGGCTGTGCCGCGGCGCATCGCCCGAAGCAGGCTGGGTCGCGATCTCGCTCGAGCGCATGACCGGCATCGAGGAGATCGATCGGGCGTCAATGACGATGACGGTGAAATCGGGCACGCCGCTGGAGACGATCCAGAAGGCCGCCGACGAAGCCGGCTTCTTCTTTCCGCTCGATCTCGGCTCGCGCGGCTCCTGCGCGATCGGCGGCAATCTCTCCACCAATGCCGGCGGCAATCGCGTGATCCGCTACGGCATGACGCGCGAACTGGTGCTCGGCTTGGAGGTGGTGCTGCCCGACGGCACCATCATCACCAGCCTCAACAAGCTGATGAAGAACAACGCGGGCTATGATCTCAAGCATCTCTTCATCGGCTCCGAAGGCACGCTCGGCATCATCACCCGCGTGGTGTTGCGGCTGTTCCCGAAACCGCGCTCGACCATGGCGGCGCTGTGCGCGCTGAAGGACTATGCCGCGGTGATCGCCCTGCTCGATGCCGCGCGAAGCGGGCTCGGGCCGCTGCTGTCGGCGTTCGAAGTGATGTGGCCGGACTATTGGGACGTGATCACGACGCGCGCCGGCGTGAAGCCGCCGGTCGCGGCGGGCCACGGCCTTTACGTGCTCGTCGAGGCCCAAGGCACCGACGAGAGCCTGGATGCACCGCGCTTCCAGGCCTGGCTCGAAGAGCTGATGGAGCGCGGACTGCTCGCAGATGCCGCCGTGGCGCAATCGCTGGCGCAGACGCAGGCGTTCTGGCGCGTGCGCGACATCTGCGCCGAGTTCGGCCAGGTGCTGGGTCCGCACATCTCCTATGACATCGGGCTTGCGGTGGCGCGGATGGACGAGTTCGTCACCCGCTGCAAGGCCGCGCTCGCCTCCGGCATCAAGGGGTGCGAGAGCGTCTATTACGGCCATATCGGCGACGGCAATCTGCATCTCGTGTCCTGGGTCACCGGTCTTTCCGTCGAGCAGCAGCCGAAGGAAGAGATGGACGCGATCATCTACGGTCTGGTGCGCGAGCTGGGCGGCAGCGTCTCCGCCGAGCACGGCATCGGCACGCTGAAGAAGAAGTGGCTGGGCCATGCCAGGAGCGAAGCCGAGATCGCGTTGATGCGGACGCTGAAGGCCGCGCTCGATCCCGATCACCTGCTCAATCCCGGCAAGGTGATCTGAGACAGCAGATGCGAACGCTCAAGCTCGATACGCCGAAATCGCTGTCGCAGCGGGTGGTGCTGCGGCTGCGCCAGGCCATCATCGACGGCGAGTTCGCGCTTGGCGCCGCCATCTCCGAGGAGATGGTGGCGAACTCCTTCGGCGTCAGCCGCACGCCGGTGCGCGAGGCGATGGGCCAGCTGCAGGCGCAGGGCCTGGTCGTGATCCGGCCGCAGGTCGGCAGCTTCGTGTTCACGCCGAGCGCGGAGGACATCACCGCGCTCTGCACCTTTCGGATCGCGCTCGAGCCCAAGGCCGCCGGGCTCGCGTTTCGTCATGATCGCGACGGCGCGATTGCGACGGTGAGCGAGGCAATCGCGGCGATGGAGCCGGCGATCGCAGCGAAGGACAACATCGCCTATGGCCGCGCCGATGCGAGCTTTCACGAAGGGTTGTTCGCGCATTGCGGCAACCGCTATCTCATCGAATCCTACCAGCTCGTCTCGGGCCGCGTCGCCGCGCTGCGCACCAATCTGACGTCGCCGATCGACGTGCGCACCCGCTCGTCCTTCGACGAGCATCGCAAGCTGCTCGATCTGTTCGCGCGCGGCGAGTTCGCCGCCTTCGAAGCGCTGATGACGACCCACATCACCAATTCCGGCCTGGTCTACGCCAAGGCCTTGAAAGTGGAGGCCTTGAAAGTGGAGGCTCTGAAGGTGGACTGAGCGCTTCTACCGCGCGTCCTTCGATCCCGGCCTGTCCAGAAAATCCAGCGCGGTGTTGATCTGTTCGAGCTGGTGCTCGATCTTGTCGCGATCGTCGACCGACTGCGCCTTCTCGAGCTGTTCCACAAGCTTCTGCTTCCGTGACAACAAGTTCTCTATGACCGTACTCACAAGTCCCCCATCGCCCCGAAACGAAGCGTCGAGGCAGAATCCGGTTACGGCACTGGCGCCGGGATGGTCGGGGCGCGCGCGAGCGTGGCTCGCACCGGTCCCTTGATCAGAATGTTCGCGGAGGCGGTTGGTTCCTGCAGATGAACCACAACTCCGATCGATGGAACTATTTGCGCAGGCTCGCCCAGACCCCGCCGAGGATCAGCACACCGCCGAATAGATGGATCAGTTTTGGCGGTTCACCGAGAATTGCGAACGACAGCAGGGCGCTCGCGATCGGTCCGAGATAAAGCACGAGCGAGGTTCGGACCGAACCGAATTTGCCGCCGAGCCACGCAAAGCCGGCATAGGCGAGCAGCCCGGGAACGATCCCGGCGAAGACGTAAGCCGACACCGCTTTCGTGCTGAAGACCTGCGCCGGCATGGTCCACATCTCGATCAGCGCCTGCGGTAGCGAGAACAGCGCGCCGGCGCCTGCGAACAGGCTCATGCGCGCCAGCAGCGACGCCTTGGGCGCCGCGCGCGATTGCAGCAGCGTGTAGCCGGACCAGCCGAGCATCGCGATCACGACCAGGCCGTCGCCCGCTGCCGTCTCCAGTGCGAATAAGGTCTCCGGATGACCGCCGGAGATGATGAGCAAGGCGCCGGCAAGCGCAAGCGCTGTTCCGAGCCATTGCAGCGGGCCGACATGCTCGATGCCGAGCAACGCAGAGATCATCAGCACCGTGATCGGCGACAGCGCCATGATCAACGCGATGTGGATCGCCGTCGTCGAGATGCCCGCGGCATAGACCGGGCCTCCGCAGAGGAACATGCCCATGAAGCCGGCGGCGAGGATCGGCCAGATGTTCTTGCCAAGTGGCACGCGGCCGGCGCGGATTTCGGCGAATGCGATCGGCGCGAGCCCGATGGCAACGATGCTCCAGCGGAAGAAGGCGAGCGCGAAGGGCGGGACGGAGCCCGCGAGGCCCCGCGCCAGAATCTGATTTGAGGCCTGCGCGGTTGCCACGAGGATGAAGCCGATCAGCGCAACCGCACCGCGCCAGGCCTCGGTGGACGGCGCCGCGCCGGCGTCATCACCGCCGTCAGAAATTTCCTTGCCCATGGAGCAATCGGATATCCGATGTCGGCCGCGGTGAGAACCCTGAAGCCGGATCGCTGGTGTGCATAGGCGGCACGCGCACTGTTCCGGGCGGCGCGTCGGTGCGCGCCATGCGCAAGGCCTGGATCGAGGCGGCGCTGCTGGGCTCAACAGTGACCAATCTCCGCCTCGTCCAGGACGCCGTACGGATGGTCCACCAGCATGGCGGCGAGCCGGCCACGACTGCCGAGGTCCGGCAGGGGTTCGCGAACGGTTAATGCGCTCGCGCGGGCCGGTTTGCCCCTGGCGGAACCGCGATCTTTCACGCGTCCGTCGGTTGTATTCGTACGCCCGGAGTCCTATGCGTAGGCGCCATGAACACCCAGATCATCACCGCCGAAAAGCCCCTGATGGCGCAAGCGCGCCCGCGCAAGCCGGCGCCGTTCCTCCCGATGAGCCGCGCCGAGATGGATGCGCTCGGCTGGGACGCCTGCGACATCGTGCTGGTGACGGGCGATGCCTATGTCGACCATCCGAGCTTTGGCATGGCCATCATCGGCCGGCTGCTGGAGGCACAGGGCTTTCGGGTCGGCATCATCTCCCAACCCGACTGGCATTCGGCCGAGCCGTTCAAGGCGCTGGGCAAGCCAAAGGTGTTTTTTGGCGTCACCGGCGGCAACATGGATTCGATGGTGAACCGCTACACCGCGGACCGCCGCCTGCGCCATGACGATGCCTACACGGCGGGCGGCGAAGGCGGCAAGCGGCCGGACCGCTGCACCGTCGTCTACGCCCAGCGATGCCGCGAGGCGTTCAAGGATGTCCCGATCGTGCTCGGCGGCATCGAGGCCTCGCTGCGCCGGATCGCGCATTACGATTACTGGTCCGACAAGGTGCGCCGCTCGGTGCTGGCCGACGCCAAGGCCGACCTCTTGCTTTACGGCAATGCCGAGCGCGCCGTCGTAGAGGTGGCCAACCGTCTTGCCGCCGGCGAAGCACCGCGCGAGCTCAGCGACATCAGGGGCGTCGCGCTGTTCCGCCGCGTCCCGGAGGACTACAGCGAACTGCACGCCGACGATCTCGATTCCGCCGACGAGGGCGCAACGCGCCAGAAGGGTGCGACCGTCATCCGCCTGCCGGCGCTGGAGCAGGTCGAGCAGGACAAGGACGCCTATGCGCGCGCCTCGCGCGTGCTGCATCGTGAGAGCAATCCCGGCAATGCACGGCCGCTGGTGCAGCGCCACGGCGATCGCGACCTCTGGCTCAACCCGCCGCCGATCCCGCTCACCAGCGACGAGATGGACGCGGTCTACGACCTGCCCTATGCGCGCGCGCCGCATCCATCCTATGGCGACGCAAAGATCCCCGCCTGGGACATGATCAAGTTCTCGGTGACGATCATGCGCGGCTGCTTTGGCGGCTGCACCTTCTGCTCGATCACCGAGCACGAAGGCCGCATCATCCAGAACCGCTCGGAAGGCTCGATCCTGCGCGAGATCGAGAAGATCCGCGACAAGACGCCGGGCTTCACCGGCGTGATCTCCGACATCGGCGGCCCCACCGCCAACATGTACCGGATGGCGTGCAGGGATCCGAAGGTCGAGGCGGCGTGCCGCCGGCCGTCCTGCGTCTTCCCGGAGATCTGCCCGAACCTCAACACCTCGCACGACGATCTGATCCGGCTCTATCGCAAGGTGCGCGAGACCAAGGGCATCAAGAAGGTGATGGTCGCCTCCGGCGTGCGCTACGACCTCGCGGTCGAGAGCCCCGAATACATCAAGGAGCTCGTCACCCATCACGTCGGTGGCTATCTAAAGATCGCGCCCGAGCATACCGAGCGCGGCCCGCTCGACAAGATGATGAAGCCCGGCATCGGCGCCTACAACCAGTTCAAGCGGATGTTCGATGCCGCGGCCGAGCAGGCCGGCAAGAAATACTACCTGATCCCCTACTTCATCGCGGCGCATCCGGGCACGACCGACGAGGACATGATGAACCTCGCGCTCTGGCTCAAGAAGAATCGCTATCGCGCCGACCAGGTGCAGACCTTCCTGCCCTCGCCGATGGCGACCGCGACCGCGATGTACCACACCGGCGTCAACCCGCTGCGCGGCGTGCGCCGCGGCGGCAGCGACAAGGTCGAGGCGATCAAGGGCCTGCGCCAGCGCCGCCTGCACAAGGCGTTCCTGCGCTACCACGACCCCGACAACTGGCCGGTGCTGCGCGAGGCGCTGAAGGACATGGGCCGCGCCGATCTGATCGGCTCCCGCCCCGACCAGCTCGTCCCCGCGCACCAGCCCCCCGGCACCGGCAAGGCCGCCGGCACACGGCGCCCGGTCCGCCCCGGCGGCAAGACGCAGCGGTTCACGACCAAGGGCCTGCGGGTGATGAAGTAGCGGGCGAGAGCCGGATGAGATCCGGCTCAGCCCGCGGCTGTCGTGCCTCCAAAACAAAAATGTCGAAAACAACCCCATGCACAGTAGCCGGCATGAGCGGGATCAATGGCTTAGGCGGTCTGCAGAGACGTTGACCTGTCGGGCAAAACGGACGCGGGATGGCAACGAGCTCCTTACGCCCGCTCCGAAACCAGTTGACCTCGGCGCCATCATGTAACATGTAAAGTTACATGAAACGAGACAGCCGCTTGTCCGGCGCGCTCCACGTCCTGCTGCACATGGCGCAGCAGCCTGGCCCGTTCACCTCCGAGACACTTGCGAGGGCGATGGACACCAATCCGGTGGTGATCCGCCGTATCATGGCGGGGCTGCGGGACCTCGGCCAGGTCCGATCCGAGAAAGGGCACGGCGGCGGCTGGACGCTGGCTTGCGATCTTACGAAGGTGACGCTGCGCGACGTCTACATCGCGCTTGGCAGTCCTTCGCTTCTCGCCATGGGCAACCGGACGGAGTCGCCCGGCTGTCTCGTCGAGCAGGCGGTCAACGCCGCGCTCAATCGCGCCTTTGACGATGCAGAGGCACTGCTGCTGATGCGCTTTGGCGAGGTGACGCTCGCAATGCTGAGCGACGATCTGCGTCAGCGCCTCGGGTCCCGAAAACATCAAGGCATGAGCGTGCACGCGTGACGTGCTCCATTCAGCAAGGCAATATCGTGACTGACATTCAAAGCGCGTTCGCCGATCCGCAGATGGTGGCGAAATACACTGAGGGACCGCCGCGCTTCGTTCCCGGCTACAATGCGATGTTGTCGATGGCCGCGATCCTGCTGGCCGAGCGCTCGCCTGAAGACGCCCGGATACTGGCGCTCGGTGCCGGCGGCGGCCTCGAATTGAGGGCCTTCGCGCAGGCCCAGCCGCGCTGGACTTTCGATGGCGTGGATCCGTCCGCGGCGATGCTCGATCTGGCGACACAAACGCTGGGTCCGTTCGCATCGCGCGCGCATCTGCATCAAGGCTATATCGACGATGCACCGGCGGGACCGTTCGACGGCGCGACATGCCTTCTGACTTTGCACTTCGTCGATGTCGAGGAACGGCGTCGCATCGCCTCGGAAATCCACCGCCGCCTCAAGCCTGGTGCGGCATTCGTGGCAGCTCATTTCAGCATTCCTGACGGCGATGGTGAGCGGCCGCGCTGGCTCTCGCGCTATTCCGCGTTCCCGGCTGCATCCGGAGTCGAGCCCGACAAGGCGGCGGCCGCACGTCAAGCGGTCGATGGGCAATTGAGCATTCTGTCGCCCGCACGAGATGAAGCGATTTTGCGCGACGCCGGTTTTACCGACCCAACCCTATTCTACGCCGGCTTCACGTTCCGCGGTTGGGTGGCGTACGCCTGAGGCAAATCAACTGCACCGCTTTGCCGGGAGCTGGCGGTCTGCGCGGCGATTGTCAGCCTGCCGTTTCGCTCTCTGCACAAAGCGGCACCTCCGCCAAACGGCTCGCTTGCGAAGCAAAGTCTTCGAACGCTGCGACTGCGTCGCGCATGTTGTAGCAGCCGCGGCTGTCGAGCGACGAATCAACGCTGAGGTCGAACAGCTCCATCCAGAAGAGCGGGCTCTCGGGCAAGCCGCCCCCAAGCGCTTCGAACATGCTGATCTCGCAATCCCCGACCCGCTCGAGCGCAACCGTCCGGGAGCCATGGGCGATATGAGGAATTCCGAGCAACGTTCCGTAACCTCGTAAAATCTTCACGTTTATGGGCGGCACGACGCCGTCACTACTGGACATCAAGGCCATCGTAGCTTTCGGGGAAAGGGGCTGCCCCGACAACGCAAGACCAGTCTGAGGGCAGACAAGCGATTTAAGTCACAAGACCCCCGGTTTCTTGTTATCGTGAGCCAATAAGTTGATTTTTCATGCCGTGGTCACGATCGGCGAGCCCAAAGAGCGAGGCCCGCAGCAGCAACGACGAAAGGGTTCGGTGTGCCGGCTGCCCATTCGCCCCATCCCGAAACAATGCCCAGTGCGACCGGCGGAATCGCCCGCCTGGTTTGGGCACGCCTGCAGGACGCCGGCATCGAGGCGGACGGTCTGCTGTCCAGGGTCGGATTGACTCTCAAGCAGATCGAGGATCGCAAGGCGCGCCTGAGCGCCGAGAGCCAGATCAGGTTTCTGGAACTTGGGGCCGAGGCGTTGCAGGACGACAGCCTCGGCTTCCACCTGGCACGAGACTTCGACCTTCGTGAAATCGGCCTGCTCTATTACGTGGCAGCATCTTCTGGGACGATTGCCGAAGCCTTCGCAAAGGCCGAGCGCTATTGCCGTCTCGCCAACGAGGGGATTTCGCTGCGATTCGCCGCGAAAGAGATGACGATCACGCTGAAATATATCGGCGTGGAACGGCGCTCGGATCGGCACCAGATCGAATTCTGGCTGACCTCAATCATTCGCTTGAACCGCGCCCTGACCAATCGCCGCCTGATCCCGAGCCGACTCAAAATGGTACATCGCCGTCGAACGACGCCCACAGAGGTCAGGTCGTTCTTGGGGTGCGAGATCGAGTTCGGGTCCGATGTCGACGAGATCGCTTTCCCGGTATCCGTGGGGCCGATGCCAATCGAAAGCGCTGACCACTATCTGAACGATCTGCTGGTGACCTATTGCGAGCAGGCGCTCGCACACCGGAAATCCGGCGAAATCTCGCTCAGATCGAGCGTCGAGAATGCAATCGCCCCATTGCTCCCGCATCGTGAGGCACGGGTCGAAGAGATCGCCCGTCGACTGGGGATGAGTCATCGCACGCTGGTGCGGCGCCTCGCTTTGGAGGGACTGACCTTCAGTGGCATCCTCGACGAGATGAAGATCGACCTTGCCAAGAGCTATTTGAAGAAAGATGAACTGTCGATTTCACAAGCCGCGTGGCTCCTCGGCTACGGGGAAGTGAGCGCATTCACGCACGCCTTCAGGCGGTGGACCGGGGTGACGCCGAGACAATGGCGCGCCGCCGGCGATCCCAAGCACGCCGGTGGCCTCGACGATACGCCGCTTCGTGCAAAGCGCGCACGCGCGAACTCCTCCCGGAGCTGACAGAATACGGAAATGTTCGTCGCTTGTACCCCGCCCCCCTCACCGATCCACCGGCAGGCCCGGCCCGAGATGATACCGGCTTGAGAAGAACACCAGTGGCGTGGTGTCGCGATAGTCGCAGCTCGAGACTTCGGCGATGATCAGCGTGTGGTCGCTGACATCGACGTGGCGTGTGACCTCGCAGGCGAACCAGGCCATGCAGCCGGAGAGACGCGGCAGGCCGTCGACGATGTCGTAGTCGGGAGCAGCGCCGGTGTTCGGCTGGCTCGCGAAGTGCCGCGACAGGTCCCGGCCATGTTCGGGCAGGACGTTGACGCAGTAACGTCCGGTCGCCGAGATCGCCCGGTGCATGCGTCCCGGCATGACCGACACCAGCACGGTCGGCGGGGACAGGCTGACGGTGACAAAGCTGTTCGCGGTCATGCCGCAGACGCGGCCGTGCTCGTCCAGCGCGGTCAGCACCGCGACGCCGGTCGTGAAGCGCGATGCGGCTTCGCGGAACGAGGCCGGATTGGCGCGCGGCATGTCAGTCCCCACTCGCATCGGTCCTCACGCAATCGCCCTGACCGGCTCAGGCGGCGCCGACATGCGCTCGATCCAGGCCTGGATGCGCTGCGGCGTGCAGATGCGATCCCACTGCCGGTCCGGGTAGTTGAAATTCTCGGTGAACTCGTTGGCCAGCGCCGGGTTCTGGCTCATCGCGCCGATCAGCATGCCCAGCGCTTCCGTCGGCGGCTGCAGCATCACATTGGTCCAGCGCGAGGCCGCCAGCACGCGGTCCTGTCGTTTCAGCTCGATCTTCTCGCACAGGCGCACGTCGAGCGCATCGGCGTTGACGATCTCCTCGCCGAGCACGAAAGCCGCATAGGAGGCGATATTGGCGCCCTGGCCCATCATGGGATCGACGATCGCATGGACGTCACCGAGCGCGATCGCGCATTTGCCGTCGTCGAACTCGACCACAGTGTTGCGCACCGTCGGGACCACGCCGCCTTGCAGCAGATCCTGCGGCTGCGCGAGATCGAACCGCGCGGTGTCGATGCGGTCGTAGGTCGTCGGGTGATGCTTCTCGAGCTTGCCCAGCAGCACCTTCAAGAAGTGCTTCGGGTTGTCGTCGTAGCTGAGCGTGGCCAGTTCCTCCATGTCGCCGCCGGGCACGTTCTCCATCAGCAGCGCGTTGGCGACACCGCCGAACGTAATCGTCGGGATCACGATCATCTCGCCATGGCCTGGAGACACCGAGAGCGTGACGTTCATGGGATCGGGCTGCCGCACGCCGGTGTAAAGCCCGACGCACAGCCGCCGTTGCGGCTGCGAATAGGGCGTGTGCTCCGGCCGGTAAGTGAAGAGCTGGCCCAGCGGGCCCTTCCCGGTCGAGACGACCAGGAGATCGAAGCGGGCGACCAGCGGACGAATGTCGCGCTCTTCGATGCGGCGGTATTCGATCTTGCCGCCGCGGCTGACAAAATCCTGCATCAGGGCAGGAAGATAGATCCGGTAGTCGACGGCGCGGCTCGGCTTCGAGAAATCACCGCGAAAACTCAGCGGCTGCGGAAAATTGAAGACGTGGTCGTGGTAGTAATAATGGTCCTTCGGATCGCTCCAGTGATTGACGCCGAGATAGTCCTCGCGCGCGATCGTCACGTGGTGATGCGCGACGGTGTTGAGCAGGCGGATGTTCTTGTATTCCTCGGGCGGTCGATCCGTGATGATCGTCGCGTCCACGCCGTGCTTCTGCAGGTAAAGCGCGAGATGCAGGCCGGCGATGCCGGCACCGACAATTCCGATATGGCGTGCCAATTTCGTCTCCTCCCCTGTGATTGCTTGTTTTGAGGGAGCCTAGCGATCCGCCGTGTTGCGCACTACGGAATAAATGGGATATAATTTATTCCAGATCGGAATGAATTATGGACCGGATCGATTGCCTGCGCGCTTTCGTTCGCGCCCTGGAGGGCGGCAGCTTCTCGGCTGCGGCCAAGGAGCTCGGGATCGGCCAGCCCGCGATCAGCAAGCGCATCGCGATGCTTGAAAGCGAATTCGGCACGCAGCTGTTTTCGCGCACGACGCGCACACTGAAGCCGACGGCCGAGGCGCACCGGATCTACGATCTCGCGCGGCAGATCCTCGACAGCTTCGACATGGCGCGGTCGAGTGTCGAACAGGCCGCATCCCGCCCGACCGGCACGCTCCGGATCGGCGTGCCGTCGTCGTTCGGACGGCGCTACATGATGCCCGTTATCGCCGAGTACGTTCGGAATTATCCGGAGGTGCGGGTCGACATCCGCTTCAGCGAGCGGTTCGTCAATCTGGTGGAAGAAGGCATCGAGCTGGCGCTGCGCATTGGAAACCTGGAGGCGAGCACGCTGGTCGCCCGCCGGCTCGGGACCGTGCAGCGCCATCTGGTTGCAACACCCACCTATCTGCACGGCCGCCCGCTGCCGCGGACGCCAGACGATCTCAGCTCGCACCAGTGCATCGTCTATTCACGGATGTCGCCGGCGCACCAATGGGCCTTCGAATCCGAGCATGGCCGTCACGTCGCATCGATCAACGGACCCATTCACGTCGACGACGCCGATGCGATGCAGGAGGCGACGATGCAGCATCTCGGCATCGCGATCCTGCCTGAATGGAATGCCGCGGAGGGCCTTCGCAGCGGCGAGCTCGAACATGTGCTTCCGGACTACACCATCGCCGCGTTGCCCCTGCACGCGGTCTATCCGGAGACGCAGTGGATGTCGCTGCGCGCGCGAAGTTTTCTGGATCTCCTGGTCGACCGCGCCGAGCATTTCGCGCCAGCCCCGTCGCATACCCGCACCGCCGGCGCAGGCGGTTGACGCCGCCCCCGCCATCATTAAATGACGCCCATGAAAAAGATCGGATTTCTGTCCTTCGGACACTGGACGCCCTCGCCGCAATCGCAGACCCGCTCGGCGGCGGACACGCTGCTGCAATCCATCGAGCTGGCCGTCGCGGCGGAACAGCTCGGCGCGGATGGCGCCTATTTCCGCGTGCATCACTTCGCGCGCCAACTGGCCTCGCCCTTCCCGCTGCTCGCCGCCGTCGGCGCGAGAACCAGCACAATCGAGATCGGCACGGCCGTGATCGACATGCGCTACGAAAACCCGCTTTACATGATCGAGGATGCGGGTAGCGCCGATCTCATCGCCGGCGGGAGGCTCCAGCTCGGCATCAGCCGCGGCTCGCCGGAGCAGGTGATCGACGGCTGGCGCTACTTTGGTTATCGCCCGGCCGACGGCCAGAGCGATGCCGACATGGGCCGGCGCCATGCGGAGGTCTTTCTGGACCTGTTGCGCGGCGAAGGTTTTGCCGAGCCCAATCCGCAGCCGATGTTTCCCAATCCGCCGGGACTGCTGCGCCTCGAACCACATGCGGCAGGCCTGCGCGAACGGATCTGGTGGGGCGCCGGCTCGAACGCGACCGCGGTGTGGGCGGCGAAGCTCGGCATGAATCTGCAGAGCTCGACGCTGAAGAACGACGAGACCGGCGAAGCTTTTCATGTGCAGCAGGCGGCGCAAATCCGTAGCTATCGCGCCGCGTGGAAGGAAGCCGGCCACACCCGTGAGCCCCGCGTGTCCGTCAGCCGCAGCATCTTCGCGCTGATGAACGATCGCGACCGCGCCTATTTCGGCGGGGAGCGCGGAGGCGAAGACCAGATCGGCTTCATCGACCCGCAAACGCGCGCGATCTTCGGCCGGAGTTATGCGGCCGAGCCGGAGGCGTTGATCGAGCAGCTACGGCAGGACGAGGCGATCGCCGAGGCTGATACGCTGCTGCTGACGATTCCGAACCAGCTCGGCGTCGACTATTGCGCCCATGCGATCGAGGCGATCTTGAAGCACGTCGCGCCGGCGCTCGGCTGGCGGTGAGACCGTCGACCGGTTCACTGCGACCGGTTCACTGCGAAAGTCAGGCGGCCTCTTGCTGACCCCTGATCTTCTCAAGCCAAGCTGTCAAACGCGGATGCTTCGTATATCGGCCCTCCAGGCCCGCCAGCTCCTGCTGAAAGACCGGGAGCGAGAGCAGCCGTTCGATATCGGGCTCCCTGATCTTCCAGATCGCCGGCGGAAAGAAGCCATGCACCTTGAGCTCGTAGAGCTCGAAGATCGCGTGAATGATCTCGTGTACCGCCCGGCGCTCTTCCGGTGTGATCTCAATGTCGCCGGCAGCCCCTCGCTCGAGGAATGCCGCGACCGGAAGGCGGCGTCGCAGGTCGGAGACCCGGTCGGAATATCGAAGGAAGATGTCCGCGCCCAGACGCCGATTGTTGGTGTGTAGCGCTACGTAGATCGCCGTCATGCCGACGATGATCGTCCCGAGCGTCATGAATCTGAGAATATGATCGAGCACGCGTCTGCCTCCTTGCGCAGGGCACCGGAGTGACAGAGATAAACCAGACCGTGGGCCGATAAAATGGGGCGGCCGAAGCTCACGGACGCCCCCCGCATCTCACATTTGTCAGATGCGCGGAGGATGAAGTCCCGTGAATTCGTGGTGATGTCAGTCCGCGCCCGGGCCTCACGGCGTCAATGACGGTCCGAATGCAAGGCGGATACCTTCGAGATGCCCGCTTTGGACGGGCTCCTGGGATGAGGACCTGCTTCGGGTCGAAGCGAGATGGCCTCGCGCGATCTCAGAACAAGGCGGCGTTGAGGGCCTGTCCGTAGATCATCGCGGCCACGAGAGAGAGCAGCAAGCCCGCGCCCGAGAAGATCACGAGCACCTTTACGGTTTCGACATCAACGTTGGTTCTCGTCGCGCGGGATATCGCCTTTGCCAGTGCAGCCATCATCGCCAGCTCCGAACCGGGCCGCGCGGAGGCGGGCCCTGGTTCATCTAGCTTCATTGGGCGCGTTTGCGTGTGAAGCAGATTACAGGTGCGCTTGCGCGCGGCGCCTCAGGCATGAGCCGCAGCTTTGCCTGCGGTCGGCATCGTCAAACCGCCCTGCTTAACGCGCTGCCCTCAGGCGCCACCGAACCCGCCGGCGCGCGATTGACGACGAGACCGGTCGGCACGGTGCCATATCGCGACAGCGCAGCGGTAACCCGCCGCATCGCCGCCGAACCGAGCTCGCCGGCGCGCACCACCGGGATGATCAGATCCGCGTGCGCGGCCAGCGCGATGGCGTCGGGCTGAAGTGCGAGATTGCTCGCATGGACGACGATCAGATCGAACTCCGAGCGAATATCGTCCTCGGGCCGCGCATCGGCTTTTCTGCCGGCGCTCAGCAGCTCGTCGATCGACTGCAGCCCTGCCGTGGTGGAGCCGTCCTGCCATTCGGTCACCGGAGGCTGATGACCGGCGAATTCCGGCTGGAGCCGGATCAGTACGCTCATCATGCCCCGATTCACCGCCGCGCGATTGAGCGAGCGCGCAACGGTGTTGCCGCCTGCCCCCTTTCCGACCGACAACACGAGGGCGACCTTGCAGCCGCGCACCGGCGCGCGATCGATCCGCTCGAGAAGCGGACGCAGATATGCGCCGAGATCGAGCTCGGCCGAGGCAGTGATCGGCCTTTGCCACACAGTGTTGGGCACGGCGCCAAGCGCCAGATCGGGAATGCGGGCCCAGACAGGCAGGTTCGGCATCGCCTCGGGTTGGCGCGCGGCCGGAGCCGGACGCTGGACTTGCGCGTCCGCCGCTTCCGCACGCGCAAGAGTTTGAGCAGGAGTTGGAGCGGCAGCCTCGGCAGGCGCGGGCCCGTCGGACATGCTTCCCATCGCCGCAACGGCCGCCGTCGAGGTCAGGATCGAGCCGATCGCGAGCGCCGCGAGCAGCAAGGCGAGGGGCGGACGCGTCGAGCGCATCGGCGGAATCGCGAGCGAGGCGATCTTGGTCTGGGAGCTCTGCAGCTGGCGCTGCTCGCTGGTCGTCTTGAACCGCGACAGGAACTGCTCGTAGATGTTCTTATTGGCATCGGCGTCACGCTGCAGCTCCTGCAGCTTCACCAGCGCCTGGCCGTCGACCAGCATCTGCGTCTCGACCGTCTTGAGCTGCTTTTCCAGCGCGTTCTGCTGCTCCAGCTGAGCCTCATATTCGGACTTCGCCGTGTCGATGTTCTTCTTCCGCTCGACCTCGATCTGCCTGTTGATGTCAGCCAGCTGGCTGTAGGAGATCGCGAGGTCGGGGTGGCGGTCGCCGTACACCGCTTTCTTCTGCGCGATCTGGTCGTTCAGGGTCGAGCGCTGCGCGCGCAGCATGCTCAGCAGGTCCTGCTTCACCGGACCTTCGACATTGGCCTTGAGATCGCGTTGCACCTGCTCGTAACGCGCCCTCGCTTCCTCGGTGCGTGCGCGCGCGGCGGAGACCTGCTGGTTGAGGTCGGTCACCCGCAATTGCTGGGTCGTGGAATCCTTGCCGGCATTGAGGATCTTGTGCTCGAACCTGAAGGCGGCAACGGCATCTTCCGATACGCGCAGGCGCTCGTTCAATGCCTTCAGCCGGTCCTTGAGCCAGTCGGCCGCCTCGTCCGTCGCCTCGGTGCGGACACGGCCCTGGCTCGCGACGAACGCCTCGGCGATGGCATTGGCGTAATGCGCGGAGCGTTCCGCACTGTTCGAGGTGAATGAAATCGCAATGACGTAGGTCAGTCCGCGGCGCGAGATATCGAGACGGTTGCGGAATTTTTCGAGCAGGCGCGTCATGTCGGTATAACCGCCCGCGATGTCCTGGTCGTCGGCGATCTTGAGCTGCTCGATCAGGGGCCGGAGAAAGCCGTCCGATTTCGCGATCTCGATCTGGCTCTGAAGCGCCGCGGCATCCTGGCCGATGCCCGGCAGCACGTCCTGCTCCGAGGTCACGCGCAGCTCGCGGGGATCGAGGACGACCAGGGCCGTCGCGGCATACCGGACCGGCAAGACCATCAGGACAATGACGCCCAGGGCGAACAGCGCCAGCGCCAGCGTCAGGATGCGCCGGCCATTCTCGCGCAGGAAGGAGAGCGCACCGGTGACGGTCAGCGATCCCTTGATCTGCGCAGGAGCAGCGCCGTCAGGCTTCGCCGTCGCAGCCCGCGGCGCTTCCCACGAAGCCGCAGGCTCCGTCGGGGCGATGCTTCGCGGAGATGCGCTTCGACCGAACGCCATGGGATTGGACTCGAAATCAACTGACAGCCCCGGTTCAGAGGCTTGCTACACCGTAAATATCCATGGTTAACCGGCGGTTACGGCTGGCGCGTCGTGGTCAATGAACAATCTGTTAACGCGCGTGCCGATGCGCCGCGCGGCATCGGCGCCTTCGGTTGAACCGGGCTGGCGCGACCACCACGACGTCGATCAACGCTCCGCTGCGGCAGTTCGAGGGCGATCATTTCGTCGTCGGCATTGCATTCCTCTCGACGACATTCGAGGTGTCGACGCCGCCTCACCGGGAAGCGGGAACCTGGAAAATGGTGGTCGATGGCGTGGAGCTGACCCGCACTCACTAGAGCCCGCTGCAGCGCAATCGGAACGGAGTTCCGGCGCGCCATTCAGAATAAAACCACGAGCTCATACAGATTTGAAATTACTCGTGATTTTTCTCGCCTCAGTGATTCGGCGTCGACCTCGGGCTCGCCCGCCGCCGTCGGGAATCTCGGCACGCCTCACAACAGCGTGCGCCTTTCGCACCGGGATCGTAGTATTGCCGTCGGGAGTCGCCGACGCACGAGACCGGGAATCTTGCGTATCCACTCGATCGCGGCGCTCGACGGGATGCACTCCAGAATTAGGCTGAGGATCGCGGCTGCGGTCGGACGGCGCGGCAAATGGAGGACATGATGGCGTGGCGTGACGACAAGGCCCGGGCAACCCTGATCCGCGACGCAGCAGGCAGCGTGCCGCCGGGCAAGAGCCCGCGGGCCTTTGCCGAGCCCTTGTTCGGCTACAGCAATATCGAGGATCTCGACAATTACGACGCCGCCTCGCTCGCCGTCCTGGCGGAACAAGCCTGGGAGCATGTGCAGCGGCGCACGTCGGGCAGCGCCGATATCCGCGTGGTCAATCCGACGTTGCCGAACGGGCGCGAGATTTCCGTGCTCGAGATTCTCAACGACAACATGCCTTTCCTGTACGACTCCACGATGGCGGAGCTCGCCGAGCAGGGCATTGAGGTCACCCTCGTCGCCCACCCGATCATCGCCGTGGAGCGCGATGCCGATGGCAAGCTGCTGCGGTTCTACGGCGAAGCCCTGCCGGAGGGCGCAAGAGGCGCGCGCGAAAGCCTGATTCACCTCCACATCACCCGCCTCGACGCCGACGCCGATCGCCAGAAGCTGATCGACGGACTCACCAGGGCGCTGAACAACGTCCGCGCCTGCGTCACCGACTGGCGCGCCATGCGTGACCGCGTCGAGGAAGCGATCAAGACGTTCGCTTCCAATCCGCCGCCGCTGCCGATCGACGAGGTCGCCGAAGCCAATCAGTTCCTGCAATGGCTCTGCGCGGACAATTTCACCTTCCTCGGCGTGCGCGAATATCGCTTCTCGCCCGACAGCGATGCGTCGGACGACATCACCACCGGCGAAGGCCTCGGCATCCTACGCGATCCCGACGTGAAGGTGCTGCGCCGCGGCACCGAAATGGTGGTGATGACGTCGGAAATCCGCGAGTTCATGCACGAGCCGACCCTGCTGATCGTCATCAAGGCCAATGTCTCGAGCCTCGTCCATCGGCGCATCCGGATGGATTATGTGGGCATCAAGCTCTATGCACCCGACGGCCGGCTCGAGGGCGAATTGCGCGTCGTCGGCCTGTTCACCTCCGGCGCCTATACCCGCTCGGTGCGGCAGATCCCTTATGTGCGCCACAAGGTTTCGCGGGTGCTGCAGCGCGCCGGCTTCGACCCGAACGGCCATTCGGGCAAGGCGCTCATGCATATCCTCGAAGATTATCCGCGTGACGAGCTGTTCCAGATCGACGTCGACACGCTCTACAATTTCGTCATCGAGGTCCTGATCCTCTACGAGCGCCCGCGCGTCCGGGCGCTGGCGCGGGTCGACAAGTTCGATCGCTTCGTCTCCATCCTCACCTTCATTCCGCGCGACAAATACGACACCGACGTCCGCACGCGCGTCGGAGCCTTCCTGTCGCAGGTCTACAAGGGGACCCTGTCGGCGTCCTACGTATCGTTCCCTGAGGGCGCGCTTGCGCGCGTCCACTTCATCATCGGGCGCTATGAAGGCAAAACGCCCGTCGTCGAGCGCGCCGCGCTCGAAGCCGGCATCAGCGCGATTGCCGCGACCTGGACCGACAAGCTGAAGGCCGCGCTCACGGCGTCGACCGACGGCATGCGGGCGCGCATGATCGCCAATCGTTATGCCCAGGCCTTTAGCGGCGGCTATACCGAGGTCTTCACGGCGGAGCAGGCCATCGCCGACATCGCCACCATCGAAAGGCTGACGCCGGCCCGCCCGGTGACGATTTCGGTGCACCGCGACAAGGGCGAGGACGATCCCAGGCGCTTCGGCCTCAAGGTGTTCTCCGACGCCGCACCGCTATCGCTGTCCTATCGCGTGCCGGTGATCGAAAATCACGGCCTGCGCGTGGTCGACGAACGCACCTATCAGATCGTACCCGGCAACAGGCCGGAGCCGGTCTGGCTGCACGAGATGACGATCGAGACCAGCGACTGCCAGCCGATCGAGATCAACCCGGAATTCAGCCATCGCCTCGAAGCCTCGATCATGGCGGTGGTCACGGATCGCGCCGAATCCGATGGATACAACGCCCTGATCCTGCGCACCGCGCTGGGCTGGCGCGAGGTCTCGACGATCCGGGCGCTGTCGCGCTATCTGCACCAGATCCGCGCTCCGTTCACCCAGGATTACATGTGGGAGACCTTGCGCAAGAACGCCGCGATCACGGCCACCCTGGTCGCACTGTTCCAGACCCGCCTCGATCCGCGCCTCGTGCTTACCGATCGCGAGCGTTCGGCGCGCGAGACGGCACTCCTTGCCGAGATCGAGGAGCAGCTCAAATCCGTCGCCTCGCTCGATGAAGACCGCATCCTGCGCCGCTTCACCAATCTGGTGCAGTCAACCATCCGCACCAATCTGTGGCAGATCGGCGACGATGGACATCCGCGTCCGGTGATCTCCTTCAAGTTCGACGCGCGGCGGATCGACGATTTGCCGGCACCGCGGCCTCTCTACGAGATCTTCGTCTCCTCGCCGCGGGTCGAAGGCATTCACCTGCGCTTCGGCAAGGTCGCGCGCGGGGGCTTGCGCTGGTCCGACCGGCCGCAGGATTTCCGCACCGAGATCCTGGGTCTCGTGAAGGCGCAGCAGGTCAAGAACGCCGTGATCGTGCCGGTCGGCGCCAAGGGCGGTTTCGTGCCCAAGCGCCTGCCGCCGCCCTCCAATCGCGACGCTTGGCTGGCGGAAGGCACCGAGGCCTATCGCATCTTCGTGCGTTCGCTGCTCGAGCTCACCGACAATCTCGACGGCGACGCCGTCGTGCCGCCCGATTCCACCGTGCGCCATGACGGCGACGACCCCTACCTCGTGGTCGCCGCCGACAAGGGCACCGCCACCTTCTCCGATGTCGCCAACGCGATCTCGGCCGAGGAGAACCATTGGCTCGGCGACGCCTTCGCCTCCGGCGGCAGCCAGGGCTACGACCACAAGAAGATGGGGATCACGGCGCGCGGCGCCTGGGAGGCGGTCAAGCGCCACTTCCGCGAGCTCGGCACCGACATTCAGACCATGCCGTTCACGGCCGCCGGCGTCGGCGACATGTCCGGCGACGTCTTCGGCAACGGCATGCTGCTCTCGCCGGCGACAAGGCTCGTGGCCGCGTTCGATCACCGCGACATCTTCATCGATCCTTCGCCCGATCCGTCGGCCAGCTTCGCCGAGCGCAAGCGTCTGTTCGACCTGCCGCGCTCGAGCTGGCAGGACTACAACAAATCGCTGATCTCGCAGGGCGGCGGCGTGTTCTCGCGCACGCTCAAGGCGATCCCGCTCGCACCGGAAGTACGCAGCCTGCTCGATCTCGACAAGGAGCAGGCCACGCCGTTCGAGGTGATGATGGCGATCCTGAAAGCGCGCACGGACCTGCTGTGGTTTGGCGGCATCGGCACCTATATCCGCGCGTCGGCAGAGAGCGACGACCAGGCCGGCGACCGCGCCAACGATCCGATCCGCATCGCGGGCACCGACGTTCGCGCCCGGGTGATCGGCGAAGGCGCCAATCTCGGCGTCACCCAGCGCGGCCGCATCGAAGCGGCACAAAAGGGCGTCAAGCTCAACACCGACGCCATCGACAATTCGGCCGGCGTCAACACCTCCGACGTCGAGGTCAATATCAAGGTCGCACTGGCGCGCCCCGAGCGCGAGGGCCGCCTCAGCTTCGCCGACCGCAACAGCCTGCTGGCCGCAATGACCGACGAGGTCGGCACGCTGGTGCTACGCAACAACTATCTGCAGACGCTGGCGCTCTCGCTCGCCGAGCGCAAGGGCGTGGCCGAGACCGGCTTCCTCACCCGCCTGATGCAGTCGCTCGAGCAGCGCGGCCTGCTCAGCCGCGCCGTGGAGTTCCTGCCCGACGACGCCGCGCTCACCGAGCGGACGCGGCGCGGCCAGGCTCTGACACGGCCCGAGCTTGCCGTGGTGCTCGCCTACGCCAAGCTGACGCTCTACGAGGACCTGCTCCTCACCAACGTGCCTGACGATCCTTATCTCGCCCGCAGACTGTCGCTGTATTTTCCGCGCGAGGTCCCCGATAAGTTCCCGGCCGCGGTCGAGCTCCATCGCCTGCGACGCGAGATCATCGCGACCAGTCTCGTCAATGCCGTGATCAACCGCGGCGGCCCGGCGTGTGTCGTCCGCCTGACCGACGAGACCGACGCCGATATCCCCACCATCGTCATGGCGCAGGTGGCGGTGGACGCAATCTACGAGCTCAGGCGGCTCAATGACGCGATCGACGCGCTCGACAGCCGCATCGACGGGCAGGTGCAGCTCGGCCTCTACGCGACGGTCCAGGACCTCCTGATTTCCCGCATGGTCTGGTACGTGCGCAATGTCGATTTCAAGGACGGCCTCGAGGCGGTGATCGGACGTTTTGGCCCGGGTATCCGCGAGATCGCGGCCTCCCTCGACACCACACTGCCGCCGGACCTGCAGGCCGCGCGCGGCAAGCGGCGCCAGGAACTCACCGATGCCGGCGTCCCGGCCGGCCTCGCCGGCGAGCTCGCCGATCTCGACGCGCTGATTGCGGCACCCGATATCGTGACGATCGCCGAGCGCACCTCGCGCGCCATCGGCGATGCTGCCGCAACCTTCTTCGCTGCGGAAGCCAATTTCCGTCTCGACCGCATCATCGCGGCCGCGCGCAGCGTGCCGGCAAATGATTATTTCGAACGCATGGCGGTCGATCGCGCCGTCGAGCAGATCGCCGGCGCCGAACGAAGACTGGCCGCGGATATGCTGGCAACGGGCCAGTCCGGCCAGCAGGCCGTCGAGACCTGGCTCGCGGCTCACCCCGAAGCGGCGCGCATCCGCCGCTCGGTCGAGGAGATTGCGGCCAGCGGCCTGACGCTTGCCAAGCTGACGGTGGCGGCGAACCTGCTGGGGGATCTGGTCAAAGTCTGAGCGCGTGCGAGGCAGCGATGTGAAACTGAGCCGGCGAACGGAGGAACCCCATGATCCACGCCACTTGCCACACCGCCGATAATGTCCGCTGCATCGAGTTCGATGCCACACCGTGGTTCAGCGAGGCTGACGCTCCGAGCATTGTCGATCTGGCCCGACGAGGCTGGACCAGCACGGCGATTGCAGAGTCCCTCGAGCACCGACGAGGATACGAGGGCTTGCACGACCTCGTTGAATATGCGGCGAAGCGACTGCAATCGGAGTCCCTGGAGGACCCGACCTGGGACACCTTCGCGTGCGTCGTCGATGGACCCGAGGCCGTCGCCTGGCTAAGGGAGAACCGGCCCAACGTTGTGGCAAGGATCCCGTAAGACACAGGAAGCGCAGCAAAGGCCACAATCGATCGGCGGCAAACGAAGCGGAAAGGCGCGCCCGGAACGATCCGAACCCCCGACCCGATTGCGGCGTTCGAGCGCGAGGCCTATGTTGGCATCCGGCAATCATGCGGCCGCCCATCGTGCGGCGGGGCAGCCTCACGGTGGATGGCTCGCATATCCATCCGAAAGGCTGCGCCATGACCATTGCCCCCACGCTCCACCGATACCTGGCTGCCGAGAACATCCAGTATGTCGAGATCCCGCACGTTTTCACCATGTCCTCCGCGCGCACGGCGCAGGCCTGCCACGTCTCGGGCGATCGTTTCGCCAAGGCCGTCGTGCTGCGCCATGACGGCGGCTATATGCTCGCGATCGTTCCGGCATCGCACCGTCTCAACTTGCCGGACTTGAAGGAGAAGCTCGGCGCGGATCTCGTGATGGCGAACGAAACCGAGATCAACAGGCTGTTCGCGGACTGCGCGCATGGAGCCGTTCCGGCGGTAGGCCGATGCTACGGGCTCGATCTCATCGTCGATGACAGCATCCGGGCGCAGCCTGAGATCTATATCGAAGCCGGCGACCATGAGACGCTGCTTCACCTGACGCATGCGCAGTTCGAGCGGCTGACGGCCAATGCGCCGCATGGACGCTTCAGCACGCACGGTTGACGCAGCATGGCGGCGGGATGATTTCCCCTGCGCCTTCGTCGCGGCGCGCGTGCGGTCGCGCCCGGTTCGTAGTATAATCGCGTCACGGGGGCTGCGTTCGCCACGGAGGTCCTCCATGAAGGTCAAGGACGTGATGCACAAGGGTGTCGATTGGGTCAGCCCGGACACCCCAATCACCGAGATCGCGAAGTTGATGCAAGGGCACGACATCGGCTGCATTCCGATCGGCGATGACGACCATCTGATCGGGATGGTGACCGATCGCGACATCGTCTGCAAAGGCCTCGCGAGCAAGAACTTCAACGCCGCGCGCATGACGGCGCGGGACGTGATGACCGAAGGCATCCATTGCTGCCGGGAAGACGACGATCTGGCGAAAGCCGTGCATCATATGGAGACGCTGAAAATCCGCAGGCTGCCCGTGATCAACAAGAGCAAGCGGATGGTCGGCATGATCAGCCTGGGCGATGTCAGCCAATTCGCCACCGTTGATCTGTTGACCCAATGCGTCAAGGGCGTGTCGGCCCATCATTGATGGCGACCGCCACCCGGCGCCCGGAACTTCGTCGCATCGCTGGCAGGACCCCGCTGCCGGCGAACGCGCACGCGCGGAAGTGCTGCGGGTAATCCGCCGCTCGATCGACGGCACGAGCGCGTAAGCGCGCTCACCTGCGCAGCTAATTCTTCAATTCGTTCTGCAGCTCATTCTTGGCGTTCCGCGTCTTGCTCGCTCCCCTGAGCGGGGGCTTCGGCGGCGGAGTCGGATTCGCCCAGCCTGCCATCTGCAGGCAGGTGAGCAGATCGACATAGCTTTCTATTCCCCCTGCCGCAGCCTCGCCTTCGCAACTATCGCGCGCGGGGCCCGGAACGGTCAGCCAGGTCGAGCTCAGCTGTTGCTGCGCAATTGTCTCGTCACGCACGCACTCGCCGGCGTCTTGCGCCAGGGTGAGCCCTGAGGCCTTGTCGTCGGCGAAAACGTCCCGGCAAAGGGCTTCCACATTGAAGATGGGCACGCGGTCTGAAATCGGAATCGTGGGCTGGCCAAGAAGCGACAGGACAAAGAGCGCTGCTTTCATAAAATCCTCCCTTGAATCGGGTTGGACGGGAAAGCTCGGGGAAGGTTAGGCTTGGTTTGTTTCCGGCCGGCTTCACCCGGCGTGCAAAGGGTTTCGTCCTTGCCCGATTGTGATCTTCGCGATGGACGCCGACGTAGGGGTGCCGAGCCTACCCGGCAGATATTCGCGAAGCTTACCCGGGTCTTCGCACGTAGAGCGAGATAAACCGGTCGATCATCGGGTTGATCTGCTCCGGCACCTCCAGCGACAGGAAATGCCCGGAGCCGACGGCCTTGGCCGTGACCAGCTGCGGGCACAGCTCCGCAAAACGATCCAGATCCGCGAGCCGATGGGCCGCTTCGATGTAGAGCACCGGGACCCGGCACGTCTGGGCGCATTCACGCGCCCGATGCACATCCCAGGGAAACAGACTTGTAAACGTGGACACCAGCACGTGCTGTGGCGTCGCCAGAAAGGTCTGTTCAACATGGGCGCGGCATCTGTCGGTCGGCAGACAGGAGTCCGCTACGATTTTCCGGACCTCGTCCGCAAAATTCGCGCCCCTTAGGCCCTCCAGATACCCGGCGAACACCGTCCCTGCCGAGGCAGGGAAGAGCACCCCTGAGTCGAGCAGCACCAGGCCTGCAGGAAAGTCCGGATAGCGGGCGGCGATTTCGAGGGCCATGTTGCCACCCATGCTTTGACCCACGATCACCGGCTTTGTGATCTGCTGTCGGTTGCACAGAAAGACGAGATCATCGGCGAAGCCTTCGATCGAATACGCCTGTTGCGGCTTGTCGCTCTCACCATGTCCCCGCAGCTCGGCATTCAACGCCCGACCTTGACGCGCGAAATACTCCATCTGCGGCGCAAAATGCGTGCGATCCCCGCCGAGGCCATGGACGAACAGGAATTGATGCGGTCCCGCGCCGGCAATGTCGAAGGACAGCTGGATGCCGTCATGCGCGAGCTTCATGGGTCATCTCCATATTCACCGACATGTCCAGGCGTCTCTGGCGAGACCTTAATCTAAACGGGCCATCACGGCCGGTGAAGATGGGCACGACTGGTTCGCCGTGGTGCCATGACGCTGCGGCCGACCAAGCGCACCGGCCGCACATTCGGCGATGCCACGCGATTTTTCGCTCCGCCGAGGCCGGCCGGAAAGGCCGTCACCAGCTCCAGGCTTACGCGGTGACGAACAGTGAGCAGCGGTGCGACGATCTCGCCCGGCGCAGAAATGGGAGGTTTTAGGGTGCTCAGTCTTGCAGCGAAATGGCGCGCCACGGCCGATGACGATGGGCAATACTGCATCGCCGTGGCGCTATGATGGAGCATCCAATTCGGCGCCGCTGGCGCCAAAGCCTGCCTAGCCCGGCCGATCATCGCCGGCTGGACGCGATCTTCATTCCTTTAACGCCAGGGCGCTGCAATACCCATAGGATTCTGTCCCGTTCCAACCCATTCTCACTCCCGCCTGGGTGCAGGCTGCGTAGGTTTTGTAGTTGTATACGTTTCTGCAAATTGTCGAGCCAGCAGAGGCGGAGCATCCGACCCAGGGTTTGTTGCCTGGCTGGAAGCTTGATACGGTGCTGCGGGCAACCGCGTGCTGCTTCGGCTTATGTGGCCTGGCGGCTTGCTCCGGCGCTTCGACCACGACGTTATGAAGCGAGGAGGTGGCGCGGCCCGAGGGGGTTGCGGCTTGCGACATGGCCGTGCCGCTGAGGCCGTACAGCAGCAGTGTCATCGATGAGACAGCGACGGCCCGACTTGCAGCGAAGAGTGGCGAAAACCTCATAGCTAAGCCCTCCTAAATGCAGGGACAGCCAATTCCATCCCTGAACGTAAAATATCACGTTGCGATGCAAGTTGGGCTGCTGCCAATCTAAAATTGTCAAAGCATCTGTCCCTCGTCAGCCTCGTGGTCGCGGACTATGACGCGGCGATCGCCTTCTTCACCGGCGCCCTGGATTTCGAGCTCTGGGAGGACACGCCGCTCGGCGGCGGAAAGCGTTGGGTAGTCGTGCGCCCACCGGGCGGTGGCGGCTCCGGTCTGCTATTGGCGCGGGGCTGACAGTCCGACCCTAGTGGCGCGCATTGGTGACCAGACCGGGGGGCGGCTCTTCCTGTTCCTGGAGGCGGATGATTTCGATCGCGATCATGCGCGCATGATCGCGGCCGGCGTACGGTTCGTTGAGGAGCCGCGGCATGAGGCCTATGGCGTCGTCGCGGTTTTCGAGGATCTCTGTGGCAACCGTTGGGACCTGATCCAGCGCAAGTCGAAGCACGCCTGCGAAACCAGTCCTTAGCCGACGCCGCCGCGCCAAGAGGCGGTTTGCCCCAGCGCGTCCTGACGTGCTCTGGCGTAGAATGGCGCGCCCGGAACGATTCGAACGTCCGACCCTCAGATTCGTAGTCTGATGCTCTATCCAGCTGAGCTACGGGCGCGTTTTTCGCGAACAGTGCGGGCTGGGCCCACAGGCAGCCTCCGGACAGCGCCGGAGGGGTGCGAAAGAGCGCTCTGACTAACCGCTCTTGCCTCGATTGGCAAGGTCTGGATTGGGGAGATTTTGCAGGGAGATGAGGGTTTCGGTGTGATTCCGGGATGGCCCAAAGGGCCAGGCCCGGAATCCATAACCCCGGCTGGTGGTTATGGATTCTCAGGTCCGCAATAGCGCACCATAGCTCGCGACTTCGGCGCGCCCCGGAATGACGGATTGATGAGTGATCGAGACCCGGAATGACGAAAGAGGGTCGGCCTCTGGCCGACTACGCCCTCTGCCGCTCGTTGCGGATGGAGAGGAGTTCCACGGGGCGGTCGGGGATGACAATCCGGAAGGTGGCGCCGATGGTGCCCTCGACCAGATGGATCTCGCCGCCATGGGCGCGGACCAGTTCGGCGGCAATGGCCAAGCCAAGCCCGCTGCCGCCGGGGCGGCCGGAGGTCTGGAACGCCTCGAACAGATGGTCCCGGGTCTTCTGGGGGACGCCGGGGCCGGTGTCGGAGACCTCCAGGATGGCGACGGCGCCTTCGCGCTTTCCCGTGATCCGGATCTGCTGCGCACCGCCGTCGCCCGACGAATGGCTTTCCAGCGCCTGGGCGGCGTTGCGGACGAGGTTGAGCAGCACGCGGAAGAGCTGGTCGGGATCGGCATCGACCGCAAGCCCGCGCTCGATCGCGGCGACCCAGGCGATCGAGGCGTCGCTGGCGAGGCCCGCGGTTTCGCGCACCTCCAGCACCACGGGCTCGATCATGATCATGCGGCGGTCGGGCGCCGCTTCCTGGGCGCGGCCGTAGGACAGCGTCGACTGGCAGAAGGCGATGGCGCGCTCGAGCGAGCGCACCAGCTTCGGCGCAAAGCGCTGCACCCGCGGATCGGGCACGCTGGCGAGCTGGTCGGACAGGAGCTGGGCCGACGCGAGCAGATTGCGCAGATCGTGGTTGATCTTGGAGACCGCGAGGCCGAGGGCTGCGAGCCGGCTCTTCTGGTGCAGCATCGACATCAGATCGCGCTGCATGTCCGACAATTCGCGCTCGGCGACGCCTATTTCATCGCTGCGCTGGCTCGGCACGATTATCCGCGCCGAGCTTTCGGGGTTTTCGTGGAAGCCGACCAGGCTCGCGGTCAGCCGCCGCATCGGGCGCACGAAGAGATAATGCAGCACGAGATAGACGAGGCCCGCGGTCAGCACCGCGATGATCAGCGCGACCACCACGACGTTGCGGGAGAAGCGATACATCTGCTGCCGCAGCGGCAGCTCATCGGTCACGATCTCGATGAACTGGGCGTTGCCGACGCCAGGCCCGACGATGCGGATGGCCTGGTTGCCGGTCTCCAGCATCATCCGGAACGAGCCGGTGATCGCCTCCCACACCGTCATGTCGCGCAGGTCGATGTCATGCTCGATTGCCGTGGGAAGGTTGTCGCTGGCGAGCAGCCGTCGCTGCTGCCCCATCTTGATGGCGACGGCACGCGCATTGATGCTTTTCAGGATCTCGCGCGACAGCGACTCGGGGACCATGCCGAGCGGGGCGGCGTCGAGCACCAGCGCGGCGGTGTTGGCCGCCGCGACGCGGTCATTGAGCCGGTTGACCCAGAAGTTGGCGATGGCAGGCACGTAGAGCAGGACGGCGGCGATCATCACCAGGGGGACGGTGAGCAGCAGCAGCTTGCCGGATAGCCCAAGCCCGCTGGGCCCACGCGGCCGCATCGCCGGCTGGCCCGGCTGATCCGTATCCTGGACCGGCTGGAGGTCTGTCGCTGCCACGAAGTTCGCCCCTGTTGGCTTTGTAATAGAGCCTGGCTGATGAAGGATGCGACCCGGCCGGGGGCCGGTCAAATTACGGATCGCTAATCTCTCAAGGTGGGATGTAAGCTCAGATATCGCGAGTCGCCACCTCAAGGGGTTAAAAACCCCGCACAAACAGTGATATTCACCGGAACAGCGCGCTCTTGCGACGTTGACGAAAAGAAGACGCTCGCATATAAGCCGCGCAAATTGTCCGCGATGACCCGGTGCGCACGCCGGGAGCGGCTCTCTTGGGGCCGAAAAGGGCCCGTTTTGGGCCGCATCTTCCGGACTTTATCATCAATTCTACAGGCAAATTGCCCGGTCAGCGGAGAAAAACCCGTGAAGCGGACTTATCAACCCAGCAAACTGGTGCGCAAGCGCCGTCACGGCTTCCGTGCCCGTCTCGCCACTGCCGGCGGCCGCAAGGTTCTCGCCGCCCGCCGCGCCCGCGGCCGCAAGCGTCTGAGCGCCTGAGCCGGACCCCCATTTTTGGGATTTCATCATGGATCGGCTGAGGCAGCGAGCGGATTTCCTCGCCGTTGCCAATGGTGCGCGGGCGAATAGTCCCGCGTTCGTCCTGCAAAGCCGCCGCCGCGACGACAGCGGTCCGATCCGGATCGGCTTCACCGTTACCAAAAAGAACGGCAACGCCCCCCAGCGCAATCGCATCCGGCGCCGACTTCGCGAATTGGTGAAGCGGCTCGATCCGGTGTCGGTGCAACCCCATCATGATTATGTACTGGTTGGCCGAAGGGACGCGCTCTCGCGCGACTTCGCCACCATGCTCGACGATCTGCGCATAGCGTTCACGAAGCCTGCGCGGCATACGCACAAGGGACGCGGCCCAAGAACCGACGGCTCAAGGCCCGGCCCCGCTCCTGCGACCAGCCGCAAACCGGATTGATGACGAGACAATAGTGATGACCGACAATCGCAATACCATCCTCGCCGTCATTCTGTCGGGCCTCGTCCTGATCGCCTGGCAATATTTCTACAATGTGCCGGCGATGGAGAAGCAGCGCGCCCAGCAGCAGGCGCAGGCCGAGCTCCAGAAGAACACGCCGCAGCCGACGGCCTCCGCAACGCCGGGCGCCGCGCCGCAGCCCGGCAGCGCGGCCCAGCCGTCAACACCGGCCGCGAACCAGGCCCAGCCGGTCGTTGCCCGCGAGACCGCGATTGCCGCCAGCCCGCGCGTGAAGATCGACACGCCGCGAATTGCCGGCAGCATCTCGCTGAAGGGCGGCCGCATCGACGACATTGCGCTGGTGCAATACCGCGAAACGGTCGACCCGAAGTCGCCGCCGATCGTGCTCTATTCGCCCTCGGGCACCGCAGAACCCTATTACGCCGAGTTCGGCTGGGTGCCGGCGACGGGCGTGACGGCCAAGCTGCCGGACGCCCAGACTCTCTGGCAGCAGGACGGCAGCGGCAGCCTGACGCCGACGACGCCGGTGGTGCTGAAATGGGACAATGGCGAGGGCCTCACCTTCCGCCGCACCATCGCGGTCGACGACCATTATCTCTTCACGCTCAAGGACGAGGTGAGCAATGTCGGCAACGCGCCTGTTACGCTCTACCCGTTCGCGCTGATCTCGCGCCACGGCACGCCGCAGGTCTCCGGCTATTACATCCTGCATGAAGGCCTGATCGGCTATCTCGATGGCTTGCAGGAATACGCCTACAAGAAGATCGACGAAGCCAAGGCGGTGAACTTCAAGGCCACCAATGGCTGGCTCGGCATCACCGACAAGTACTGGGCTTCGGCGCTGCTGCCGGACACCAGTGCGCAGCTCCAGGCGCGCTTCTCGTCGAACCCGGTCGGCAACGTCCACACCTACCAGACCGATTATCTGCTCGACCCCGTCACCGTCGCGATCGGCGGCACTGCGACCGCGAACGCGCGGCTGTTCGCCGGCGCCAAGGAAGCCGGCGTCGTCGGCGTGTTCCCGTTCGCCGGCCTCGGCGGCTACAACAAGGAGCTCGGCCTCAACCATTTCGATCTGCTGATCGACTGGGGCTGGTTCTACTTCATTACCAAGCCGATGTTCCTCGGCCTCGACTTCTTCTACCGCTTCTTCGGCAATTTCGGCATCTCGATCCTGCTCGTCACCGTGATCGTCAAGCTGCTGTTCTTCCCGCTGGCCAACAAGTCCTACGCCTCGATGGCGAAGATGAAGTCGGTCCAGCCGCAGCTCCAGGCGCTGAAGGAGCGCTTTCCCGACGACAAGGTGAAGCAGCAGCAGGAGATGATGGAGATCTACCGCAAGGAGAAGATCAATCCGGTTGCCGGCTGTCTTCCCGTGGTGATCCAGATCCCCGTGTTCTTCTCGCTCTACAAGGTGCTGTTCGTCACCATCGAGATGCGGCACGCGCCGTTCTTCGGCTGGATCAAGGATCTCTCCGCGCCCGATCCGACCAACCTCTTCACCCTGTTCGGGCTGATCCCGTTCGATCCGACGACGATTCCGCTGTTCGGCCACTACCTCGCGCTCGGCATCTGGCCGATCATCATGGGCATCACGATGTGGTTCCAGATGAAGCTGAACCCGACGCCGCCGGATCCGACCCAGCAGTTGATCTTCAACTGGATGCCGCTGATCTTCACCTTCATGCTGGCGGGCTTCCCGGCGGGTCTCGTGATCTACTGGGCCTGGAACAACACGCTCTCGGTGCTCCAGCAGAGCTTCATCATGCGCCGCAACGGTGTGAAGGTGGAGCTGTTCGACAATCTCAAGGCGACGTTCGCGAAGAAGGCGACGTAGCCGTCCGACATCGCCAGGCAAACTGCCTCCACATCGTCATGCCCGGGCTTGTCCCGGGCATCCACGTTTAGGAGGGTGCCCGGCGGACAGACGTGGATGGCCGGGACAAGCCCGGCCATGACGAGAGGATGGACCGCTCGCATGAACGACAAGACCGACGAGCGACTGATCGAGACCGGGCGAAAGCTGTTCACCCGCGACTGGCAGTTCATCTGGGCCTCGCCCTCGATTGCGACGCTGCCGCCGATGGATGGGCTGGAGATCGCCTTTGCCGGCCGCTCCAATGTCGGCAAGTCCAGCCTGATCAACGCGCTGACCGGCCGCAACGCGCTTGCGCGCACCTCGCATACGCCGGGCCGCACCCAGGAACTGATCTTCTTCGAGGTCCCCGGCAAGAAGGACCTGCGCCTCGTCGACATGCCCGGCTACGGCTACGCCAAGGCGCCGAAGACGCAAGTCGCGTCCTGGACCGAGCTGATCCACAAATTCCTGCTGGGGCGCGCCTCACTCGCACGCGTCTACGTGCTGATCGACGCGCGGCATGGCCTCAAGGACGTCGATCTCGAAATCCTGGGGACGCTCGACCGTTCCGCCGTGAGCTACCAGATCGTGCTGACCAAGGCCGACCAGGTGAAGGCGTCCGAGCTTCAGTCCCGCATCACCGAGACCGAGGCCGCGCTGGCAAAACATCCGGCGGCGTTTCCGAACGTGCTCGCGACCTCGTCACGGAGCTCGACCGGCATGGCCGAACTGCGCGCCGCGATGGCGAAGCTGCTGGAAGAGCGAACCTCGTGACGCCTGCATTCCGCCTGCTGATTGGGCTTGCCGGTTTGATGGGCGCCGCCGGCGTCGCGCTAGCCGCCGCCTCCGCCCATGGCGCCGACGCCAGCCGGCTCGCCTCCGCCAGCGCGATGCTGCTGTTTCACGCAACTGCCATACTCGCAGGCGTCGCCCTGCTCGCGCGCGGCCTTCTGCACGGCGGAATTGGCCTCGTCGCGGCGTTCGGCTTCGTGATCGGCGCCGCGCTGTTCGCGGGCGATCTCACCTTGCGGCAATATGCGGGGCACGCGCTGTTTCCGTATGCCGCGCCGACGGGTGGGACGGTGATGATCTTGAGCTGGCTGGCGGTGACGCTCGCGGCAATAGTCGCCAAGCGCTGATCCGTAGCCCGGATGGAGCGAAGCGCAATCCGGGACCGGAGAGCGTGGCACCAACCCCGGATTACGCTTCGCTCCATCCGGGCTACATACCAGTCACACTTTGCGCCGCGCCCGCCAATCGGATAGAACGCGCACCGACAGTCCCGCCAGCGAGATCCGCCTCATGACCGACATCTCCCCGCTCGACCAGGCCCGCATCCTGTCCGAAGCGCTGCCGCACATGCAGCAGTATGACGAGGAAACCATCGTCATCAAATATGGCGGCCATGCCATGGGCGACGAGGAGACCGCGAAGAACTTTGCCCGCGACATCGTGCTGCTCGAGCAGACCGCGATCAACCCGGTGGTGGTTCATGGCGGCGGGCCGCAGATCGCGACCATGCTCAAGCGCCTCGGCATCCAGTCGGAGTTCGCGGCAGGCCTGCGCATCACCGATGCCGCGACCATCGAGATCGTCGAGATGGTGCTGGCCGGCTCCGTCAACAAGCAGATCGTCGGCTACATCAATGAAGCCGGCGGCAAGGCCGTGGGACTGTCGGGCAAGGACGCCAACATGGTGAAGGCGTCGAAGACGACGCGCACCATCGTCGATCCGGGTTCGAACATCGAGAAGGCGATCGATCTCGGCTTCGTCGGCGACCCCGAGAAGGTTGACCTCACGCTACTCAACCAGCTGATCGGCTACGAGCTGATCCCGGTGCTGGCGCCGCTCGCGACCTCCAAGGAAGGCCAGACGCTCAACGTCAACGCCGACACCTTCGCCGGTGCGGTCGCCGGCGCGCTGAAGGCAAAGCGCCTGCTGCTGCTCACAGACGTGCCTGGCGTGCTCGACAAGTCGAAGAAGCTGATCCCGCAGCTTTCGGTGAAGGACGCGCGAAAGCTGATCGCCGACGGCACCATTTCCGGCGGCATGATTCCGAAGGTCGAGACCTGCATCTACGCGCTCGAACAGGGCGTGGAGGGCGTCGTCATCATCGACGGCAAGATGCAGCACGCGGTGCTGCTCGAGCTCTTCACCAACACGGGCACGGGAACGCTGATCCATAAGTGATGATGAGCGGGCCAAAGCAAGCCGTCATGGCCGGGCTTGTCCCGGCCATCGACGACCTTTCGTCTCGCGCCAAGAACGTGGATGCCCGGCACAAGGCCGGGCATGACGAGTTGAGGGCTCGGCGACATCGTCGCTCAACCCTCACACGTATCCTGATGTCCCTTCCGGCGGCAGCCGTCTCGTTCTTCTTCTCCTCCGCGCCCGCCCTGGCCGATCTGAAAATCTGCAACCGCATGTCCTATGTCGTCGAGGCCGCGATCGGCATCGACGACAAGGCGGCGACCGCGACGCGCGGCTGGTTCAGGATCGATCCCGCCACCTGCCGCGTCGTGGTGCAGGGCACGCTGACCGCCGACCGCATCCTGCTCAATGCCCGCGCACTCGGCGTCTACGGCGCCTCGCCGATCCCGCAGAACGGCAGCGACATGCTGTGCGTGGCGCAGGACAATTTCGTCATCGCGGCTGCGCGGCAATGCCGCAGCGGCCAGACCCAGGCCGCTTTCACCCAGATCACGCCGACGCAAGCCGCGGACGGCAATTTCACGGCCTATCTCGCCGAGGATTCCGAATATGACGACGAGCAGGCGCGCCTCGCCGGCATCCAGCGGCTGCTGGTGATCGCGGGCTACGACGCCGCGCCGATCGACGGCGTCGACGGGCCGAAGACGCAAGCAGCACTTGCCGCGTTCCTGAAGAGCCGCGGACTGGCGGCGGACATCATGTCGTCGCCGAACTTCTTCAAGACCATGGTCGATGCGGTGCAGACGCCTTCTGCAACCGGCCTGACCTGGTGCAACGACACGCCGCACAAGGTGATGGCGGCGGTCGCCACCGACGACGGCAAGTCGGTGACCAGCCGCGGCTGGTACCGCATCGATCCCAAGACGTGCCTGCACCCCGATGTGACCGGGCAGCCGAAGCAGATCTTCAGCTTCGCGGAAGCCATCGATGCCGACAACCGCGTCATCAAGCTGAAGGACAAGCCGCTGAACTGGGGCGGCGACAAACAGCTGTGCACGCGCGAGACCAAGTTCGAGACCAACGAGCAGGCCGATTGCGGCGCGCGCGGATTCGCGGCGACGGGTTTTGGCGTGGTGGACATGTCGAGCGGCGGCAAGACGCTGCGCTTTGCGATGCCGTGAGATTGGCGTCATGATCAGCACGCAAGCGTCTACAGGCTCCGCTGTCGTCCCCGCGAAGGCGGGGACCCATAACCCCAGGGAGTGGTTATGGCGCGAAGCTAGTAACCCCGAGTCTTCGCCAAACTCCTCCCTGGGGTTATGGGTCCCGGGCTCGCGCTACGCGCGCCCCGGGACGACGAGTAGAGAATGTTGATATGACCTCCCCCCGCACCTTTGCCCATGTCGACACCTGGGTGTTCGACCTCGACAACACGCTCTACCCGCATCACGTCAATCTGTGGCAGCAGGTCGACGCGCGGATCGGGGAGTTCGTCTGCAACTGGCTGAACGTCGGCCCGGAGGAAGCGCGCAAGATCCAGAAGGATTACTATCAGCGCTTCGGCACCACCATGCGCGGCATGATGACCCTGCACGGCGTGCACGCCGACGACTACCTCGCCTATGTCCACAAGATCGACCACTCGCCGCTGGAGCCGAACCCGGCCCTCGGCGAGGCCATCGCAAAACTGTCGGGGCGCAAGCTGATCCTGACCAACGGCTCGGCCGACCATGTCGATGCCGTGCTGGCGCGGCTCGGCCTGGCAACGCATTTCGACGGCGTGTTCGACATCATCGCTGCCGGGTTCGAGCCGAAGCCGTCGCCGCAGACCTATCAAAAATTCCTCGCCGACCATGCGGTCGATCCGACCAAGGCCGCGATGTTCGAGGACCTCGCCCGCAACCTCACCGTCCCGCACGCGCTCGGCATGACAACCGTGCTGGTGGTGCCTGACGGCACCAAGGAAGTGGTGCGGGAGGACTGGGAGCTGGAAGGCCGGGACGCGCCCCATGTCGACCACGTCACGGATGATCTGACAGGGTTTTTGGGCAAGCTCTCTCGGTAGCCCGTAGCCCGGATGGAGCGCAGCGTAATCCGGGGCTTCTCGCCGCGGAGGCACTTCCCCGGATTGTGCTTCGCTCCATCCGGGCTACGAGGCTTGTCCGGGACGACGGTGGAGTATGCCTTGACTCCTCCCCGCCAAATCCCGAAAAAGCGCCCCAATCCGTCAAAATTCTCATTTCCCAGAGGAAATCCCGATGTCCCTGTCTGCCCTCGAATCCACCATCAACAGCGCCTTCGACGCGCGTGACGGCATCTCGACCTCGACCAAGGGCGAGGTACGCGAGGCCGTGGACCAGGCGCTGGAGATCCTGGACAAGGGCGAGGCGCGGGTCGCCGAGCGCGGGGCCGATGGCAAGTGGAAGGTCAATCAATGGCTGAAGAAGGCCGTGCTGCTGTCCTTCCGCCTCAACGACATGGGCGTCATTCCCGGCGGCTCCGGCAAGGCCACCTGGTGGGACAAGGTGCCCTCGAAGTTCGAGGGCTGGGGCGAGAACCGTTTTCGCGATGCCGGTTTTCGCGCAGTGCCGGGTTCGGTCGTCCGCCGCTCGGCCTTCATCGCCAAGAACGTCGTGCTGATGCCGTCCTTCGTCAATCTCGGCGCCTATGTCGATGAGAGCACGATGGTCGACACCTGGGCCACCGTCGGCTCCTGCGCGCAGATCGGCAAGCGCGTGCACATTTCCGGCGGCGCCGGCATCGGCGGTGTGCTCGAGCCGCTGCAGGCCGAGCCCGTCATCATCGAGGACGATTGCTTCATCGGCGCGCGCAGCGAGGTCGCCGAAGGCGTGATCGTGCGCAAGGGCGCGGTGCTGGCGATGGGTGTGTTTTTGGGCGCCTCGACCAAGATCGTCGACCGCGAGACCGGCGAGATCTTCATGGGCGAAGTGCCTGAATATTCGGTGGTGGTGCCCGGCGCCCTGCCCGGCAAGCCGATGAAGAACGGCCACATCGGCCCGAGCACCGCTTGCGCCGTGATCGTCAAGCGCGTCGACGAGCGCACGCGCTCGAAGACCAGCATCAACGAGCTGCTGCGGGATTGATCGGAGCCACCAGCGCCATTCCCTTACCGTCACCCTGAGGTGGCCGCCCCTTCGGCGGCCCTCGAAGGGCGACGGCCCGGCTGCCGCCACATCCCGGCCGCCCATCCTTCGAGGCTCCCGGCGCGATGCTTTGCATCGCGCCACTCGCACCTCAGGATGACGGGTTGGCTACCGTATCGAACCCTCCTTCTCCCCATCGCGACCAATCACCGGACGGCCTCCGCTGCCCGGAACCTTCGCCATGGACTGGACCTGGTACCTCTTCCGCTTCGACGGCCGCATCAACCGCGCCTTGCTGTGGCAGGCGCTGCTCATCGTCGCGCTGCTGGCGGCCCTGCTGGGCGTGATCGGTCAGGTGATCCACCTCATCAACGCCGAGGGGGCGTTGAGGCTATCCCTGAAACTCGATTTCGACTTCGGCCTCGACGACCTCTTCAAGCTGGTCGATCCCCGGGCCTATCGCTCGCTGACGCCCGTTGATCGCACCAACCTGATCCTGAAGTCGTTCGGCTTGTCGCTGTTCCTCTGGATCTATCTCGCGACGGCGATCAAGCGGCTGCATGATCGCGACAGGAGCGGCTGGTGGCTCGTTCCGTTCTTCTTCCTGCCCGGCCTGTACAACCAGTTCTCGGACCTGCTGCCGAACTCCACCTGGATGCTTCCGTTCTGGCTGGTCGCGTCCATCCTGTGGCTGTGGGGGTTTGTCGAGATGTTCATCGTATCAGGCAGCGTCGGCGATAACCGGTTCGGTCCTGATCCATTGGCCAGGACCGAGGACGGCTCGCCCCCTGCGAAAAGCTGGGACCAGCAGCGCGAAATCGAATTTGTCCCGCCCAGTGCTAGCCCACCCGGCGGCATGCATGTTAAGCGGGGCGCATGACCGATGCTCTCTCGATCGCCCGCGATCTCATCCGCTGCCCCTCGGTAACCCCGGCCGATGCCGGTGCGCTGGGGGTGCTTGAGAAGGCCCTCAACGCTGCCGGCTTCACTTGCCACCGCGTGACCTTCTCCGAACCCGGCACCGCCGACGTCGACAATCTCTATGCGCGGATCGGCACTGAAGGCCCGCACATCACCTTCGCCGGCCACACCGACGTGGTGCCGCCCGGCGACGAGAACGCCTGGAGCGTCGGCGCGTTCTCGGGCGAGGTGAAGGACGGCTTTCTGCACGGCCGCGGCGCGGTCGACATGAAGGGCGGCATCGCCTGCTCGGTGGCAGCCGTGCTCGAGCATCTCGCCGCGAATGGCGGCACGCCGCGCGCCGACGGAGAGGGCTCGATCTCGTTCCTGATCACCGGCGACGAGGAAGACGTCTCCATCAACGGCACCATCAAGCTGCTGAAATGGGCTGCGGAGCGCGGCGAAAAGTTCGACCATTGCGTGCTCGGCGAACCCTCCAACGTCGAGACGCTCGGCGACACCATCAAGGTCGGCCGCCGCGGCTCGCAATCCGGCACGCTGTATGTCGACGGCGTGCAGGGCCATGTCGCCTATCCGCACCGCGCGTCCAATCCGGTGCCTGATATCTCGCGGCTAATCGTGGCGATCAGTGACGAGCCGCTTGACCATGGCAGCGCGCAATTCCAGGCCTCCAATCTCGAATTCACCTCGGTGGACGTCGGCAACAAGGCCAACAACGTCATCCCCGGCGAGGCCCGCGCAAAATTCAACATCCGCTACAACGACAACCACACCCAGGCGAGCCTGCGCGAGCTGGTCGAGACGCGCCTGACGAAAGCCTGCGGCAACCGCATCCGCGCCCGCATCGTCTGGGAGCCCTCGAACTCGAACGTGTTCGTGACCAAGCCCGGCCCGTTCACCGACCTCGCGGTGTCGGCGATCGAGGAGATCACGGGCCGCAAGCCGGAACTGTCGACATCAGGCGGCACCTCGGATGCGCGGTTCATCTCGAGCTACTGCCCGGTGATCGAGTTCGGCCTGGTCGGCCAGACCATGCACCAGGTCGACGAGCGCGTGCCGGTGGTGGATTTGGAGAGATTGACGCAGGTGTATCGGGGGATTTTGGCCCGGTATTTTGGGTAGGGCGTTGCCGCCTTACACTCCGTCGTCGCCCCCTACTCCGCTGTCATCGCCCGGCTCGACCGGGCGATCCAGTATTCCAGAGACGGCAGTGATTGAGCCGAGAGGCCGCGGCGTACTGGATGCCCCGGTCAAGCCGGGGCATGACACCGATGATGGAGTGGGAGCGTTCGTGTCTCCCTCCTCAATAATCCACCTTCATGAGATACAGCCCGTCGGGCGGCGCGACGATGCCGCACGCTGCGCGGTTGCGGGCTGCGAGTGCTGCGGAGAGATCGTCCGCGGTCCAGCGGCCCTCGCCGACCCAGACCAGCGATCCCACCATCGAGCGCACCTGGCTGTGCAGGAACGAGCGCGCCGAGGTGAGAATCGTGACCTCGCGGCCGTCGCGCAGCACGTCGAGCTGGTCGAGCGTCTTCTCCGGCGACTTGGCCTGGCACTCGGTGTCGCGAAACGTCGTGAAATCGTGCTTGCCAAGCAGGAGTTGTGCCGCCACGTGCATCGCTTCGGCATCGAGCCGGCGCGGCACGCGCCAGGCGTGGCCGACATCGAGCGCGAGATTGGCGCGGGTGTTGACGACGCGGTAGCGGTAGTGTCGCTTCACCGCCGAGAAGCGCGCCTCGAACGTGTCAGGGACGATCTCGGCCTCCAGCACCGCGATCGGATGCGGGCGCAGATGCGCGTTCAGCCCATCGCGAAAACGGCCCGGCGGAAACTGCTTGTCGATGTCGACATGCGCAACCTGGCCCCGCGCATGCACGCCGGCATCGGTGCGGCCCGCACCGTGCACGCGCAAATCTGCGCCGGTCATCGCCTTCACCGCCGCCTCTAACGCGCCCTGCACGGAAGGCAGCGTGTCCTGCACCTGCCAGCCGAAGAACGGCGCGCCGTCATATTCGATGATGAGCTTGTAGCGGGGCATCAGGCCAGCCGCATCGGCGGCTTCACCGGCACGCCGCGCAAAAAGTCCGTGGCCTGCATCCGCGCCTTGCCCTCGCGCTGGAGCTCGAGGATGCGGATCGCGCCCTCGCCGCAGGCAATCGTGAGCTGGTCGTCGAGCACCTCGCCGGGTGCACCGGAGCCCTTCGCCAACTCGCAGCGCAGGATTTTCACGCGCGCATTCTCGAGCTCGGCCCAGGCGCCAGGAAACGGCGACAGGCCGTGGATGTGGCGCAGCACGGCGCGCGCGGGCCTGGACCAGTCGATCCGCGCCTCGGCCTTGTCGATCTTGGCGGCGTAGGTGACACCATCCTCGCTCTGCTTCTTGAGCTGGAGCCCGCCGCGGGCGAGCGCGGCCATCGCGCGCACCATCAGATCGGCACCGAGCCGGGAGAGACGGTCATGCAGATCGACCGCGGTCATGTTGTCCGTGATCGCAAGACGCTCGGCCATGGCGACGTCGCCGGTGTCGAGGCCGACATCCATCTTCATCACCATGACGCCGCTCTCGGCATCGCCTTCCATGATCGCGCGGTTGATCGGCGCGGCGCCGCGCCAGCGCGGCAGCAGCGAAGCGTGCAGATTGTAACAGCCGAGCTTCGGCGCATCGAGGATCGCCTGCGGCAGGATCATGCCGTAGGCGACGACGACGGCGGCATCGGCGTCGAAGGCGCGAAACTCGTCGAGCGTTTCGGGCGTCTTCAGCGACTTCGGCGTCAGCACGGGCACGCCGAGCTTTCGCGCGGCTTCCTCGACCGGGGTCGGCTGAAATTGCAGACCGCGCCGCCCGCCGGGCTTGGGCGCGCGCGTATAGACCGCCGCGATCTCGTGGCCATGCGACACCAGCTCGAGCAGCGTCGGCACGGAGAAATCGGGCGTGCCCATGAAGATGAGGCGGAGGGGCATGACAAGGACTCGGTATGTTCCCTCCCCCCTTGCGGGGGAGGGCTAGGGAGAGGGGTGCCACACGACGCGCTCTCTGGGTATGAGCGCGGACCAGTTCTTCGCCCCGGTTAGACTTCCGCCTGGGCTTCCCCTCTCCCCCGCCCTCCCCCGCAAGGGGGGAGGGAGCGCATGGGAGTTCGCGGCAGTACCAGTGCTTACAAATGACTTACTCCGCGCGCTTGGCGGCTTTCTCGAACTTCTTCATCACGCGGTCACGCTTGAGTTTTGACAGATAGTCGACGAACAGCACGCCGTTGAGATGGTCGATCTCGTGCTGGATGCAGGTGGCGTAGAGGCCTTCGGCGTCCTCCTCGTGCAGCTTGCCGTCGAGGTCGGTGAAGCGCACGCGCACCTTCGCAGGCCTTTCGACCTCCTCGTAATATTCGGGGATCGAGAGGCAGCCTTCCTCGTAGACCGACAGATCCTCGGAGGAGGCGATAATTTCAGGGTTGATGAAGACACGTGGCTCCGGCTTTGTCTCGCCGTCCGGGTCAGGCTTGGCGAGGTCCATGGTGATCAGCCGCAGCGGCTGTGCGATCTGGATCGCAGCTAAGCCGATGCCGGGCGCGTCGTACATGGTCTCGAACATGTCGTCGGCAAGCTTGCGGATCTCCGTCGTGACCTTCTCGATCGGCTTGGAGACCAGACGCAGCTGCTTGTCGGGCAGGATGATGATTTCTCTGAGGGCCATGGCCGCGATTTAAGCCGCATGCCGGATGCGGTCAATGCGGCGAGGAACTCCGTTAACCCTCCGCTAACCATAAAACTTCAGGTTTCGTTAACCATAAAAATTAGGGGGCTGTTAATCATAAATGTTCGCTATTCGTTCGCGGAAGGTGTCGAATCGGCTACAAGTGCCGCCATGAACGAGATCATTTTCCTGGCTGGCGACTGGCCGGTCCGCACCATCGACGCGCTGATCGGCTTCGGCGCCCTCGTCGTCATCCTGCTGGTGGTGATTGCGGTCGTGATCGCGCGCTCGGGACGGCGCGGTGCGGAACTCGCCATGGCCAATGCCATCCGCGCGGACGAGCTCGAGGAGCGCCTCAGCCAGGTGCTGCACGCCCAGAGCGAGGCTGCCGGCCGAGCGGACGCCATGACCCAGGCGCTGGCCGGCCGCCAGGCCGACATGGGCGCGCCGTCAACGAGCGGCTGGATTCGGTGACCCATCGGGTCGGCCAGTCGATGGAACACTCGACCCGCAACACCATGGAGAGCCTGCGCGCGCTGCACGAGCGGCTCGGCATCATCGATAACGCGCACAAGAACCTCACCGACCTCACCACGCAGGTGACGACCCTGCGCGACGTGCTCGCCAACAAGCAGTCGCGCGGCGCCTTCGGCCAGGCGCGGATGGAGGCGATCGTACAGGACGGCCTGCCGAAGGGCGCCTACGAGTTCCAGTTCACGCTCTCGACCGGAAAGCGGCCGGACTGCGTGGTGTTCCTGCCCGACCAGCGGCCGCTCTGCATCGACGCAAAATTTCCGCTGGAGGCGATGACCGCGCTGCACGACGCCCGCACCGACGAGGAGAAGCGCATCGCCACGCAGCGGCTGCGCGGCGACGTGATGAAGCATGTCAGCGACATCGCCGACAAATACCTCGTCACCGGCGAGACCCAGGAGATGGCGCTGATGTTCGTGCCGTCGGAATCGGTCTATGCCGAGATCCATGACGGTTTCGACGACGTGATCCAGAAGGCCTATCGCGCCCGCGTCGTGCTGGTATCGCCTTCGCTGCTGATGCTTGCGATCCAGGTGATGCAGCAGATCATGAAGGACGCGCGCATGCGCGACGCCGCCGACCAGATCCGTACCGAAGTGATCAAGCTCGGCGACGATCTCGGCCGCCTGCGCGACCGCGTGCTGAAATTGCAGAAGCATTTTGCCGACGCGAACGAGGACGTCCGGCAGGTGCTGATCTCCGCCGACAAGATCGAGAAACGCGCAGGGCGGATCGAGGAGCTCGATTTCAGCAAGACCGATGCGCCGGAGGGACCGCATCTGGTGGCAACGGGTGCGGGCGAGCTGTTCCCGAGGAAGCTCCAGGCGGGGGAGTGACGCCGTTTCGTCATGGCCGGGCTCGTCTCGGCCATCCACGATCTCTTCAGCGATACTAAGAACGTGGATGCCCGGGACGAGCCCGGGCATGACGAGTTTTGTGGCAGAGGCAGCGCCCCCAGAATCTGCTAACACCTCCCCATGACCGCACCCGACGCGACCTCCCCTGCCAGCCCCGACACGGCCCCTACCTCCTGGCGCGACGGCCTGGCTGTGTACCTGCAACCGCGGGTGCTGATCGTGCTGTTCCTCGGCTTCTCGTCCGGGCTGCCGCTGGCGCTGTCGGGCTCGACGCTGCTGGTGTGGATGCGCGAGGCCGGGGTCGATCTCAAGACCATCGGGCTGTTTGCGCTGGTCGGCACGCCCTACACGCTGAAATTCCTGTGGGCGCCGCTGGTGGATGCGCTGCATGTGCCGCTGTTCACGCGCGCGTTCGGACGGCGGCGCGGCTGGCTGCTGTTCTCGCAGCTATTGCTGATCATCGCGATCCTGCTGCTGGCGCTCACCGATCCCGCGCGCTCGCCGTTCTACGTCGCGCTCGGCGCGCTGCTGGTCGCGACGACGTCCTCGACGCAGGACATCGTGGTCGACGCCTTCCGCGTCGAGAGCCTGCCGGAGAGCGAGCAGGCCGCCGGAATGGCGTCCTATGTCGCGGCCTATCGTATCGGCATGCTGGTCTCGACCGCGGGCGCGCTGTTCATCGTGTCCGGCTTCGAGGGCACCGGCATTCCGCGCGCGTCGGCCTGGATGTGGGGCTATGTGGTGATGGCGGCGATGGTGCTGATCGGCACGATCACCGCGCTGGCCGCGACCGAGCCCGAGCAATCGGTGCGGGCGGAAGCTGCGACACAAACCGAGACGGCGTTCGCGCGCGTGCTGCACGCGGCGATCGGGGCCTTCTCGGAATTCCTGTCCCGCAAGGACGCGCTCGCCGCACTCGCCTTCGTCGTGCTGTTCAAGTTCACCGATGCCTTCTCCGGCACGATGACCGCGCCGTTCGTGATTGACCTCGGCTTCTCCCGCAACGATTATGCGGCGATCGTGAAGGGCGTCGGCCTCGCGGCAACGCTGATCGGCGGCTTTGCCGGCGGCTTCCTCGCGCGGCGCTATTCGCTGGCGACCAGCCTGTGGATCGGCGGCGTGGTGCAGGCGCTCGCCAACCTCTCCTTCTCCTGGCTGGCCTTCGTCGGCACCAGCCAATGGGCGCTGGCCTTTGCCATCACCTGCGAGAACTTCACCAGCGCCATCGGCACCGTGATCTTCGTCGCCTATCTCTCCGCGCTGTGCCAGAATCCGCTGCACACGGCGACGCAATACGCGCTGCTCACCGCGCTCGCCGCGGTCGGGCGCACATATTTGTCAGCGAGTGCGGGCTTTGTGGCGGACACGACCGGCTGGCCGCTGTTCTTCGTGATCTGCGTGCTGGTGGCGATCCCGAGCCTTGTGCTGCTGGCTTGGCTGCAGAAGCGCGGGCACTTCGGGACGCTGGGGCCGGTGAGGGTTTAAACTCGGCACGCGCCACGCCCGCGATGCCGTAGGGTGGGCAAAGCGAAGCGTGCCCACCACCTGAATCGTCGCCGGGAGAATGGTGGGCACGGCGCTTTGCGCCTTTGCCCACCCTACGGTAGCTCGGCTGGAGCCGCGTCCCTACTGCTTCTTGATCAGGCTCCACTTCGTGATCACAGCTTCGCTCATCTGGCCGGGATCGCTGGCGCAGGCGACTTCGTCGACCTTGACCGAGATCTCCTTGCCGACGAACGATTTCAGCTGCGTGGTCTGCGCGTCGCTGGAGGTGACGAGCTGGAACGTCTCAGGACCGGTCTCGAGATTGCACAGCCCGTTCGGCGCCGGCAGGCGACGCGGCTCGGAGGTGATCTGGTACATCGCAATCCGCTTGCCGGCGTTCTTGACGTCGCGCACCTTCATTGCGTTCAATTCGCCCGAGAGCACCTCGCCGGCGCTGATCGGCTTGCCGGGCTTCGGCGGCGGCGGTGCCCCGTCGTCCTGCTGCGCGGAGATGGCCGGGCTCGCCAGCAGCATCATCGTCGCGACCAAAGCCAATCGTGTGGCGAAAAGTTTCGTCATGTCGTCCGTTCCGTAAGTCTGGATGGCTAGAACAAGGTCCGCTGCCGCATCGCGGCCGATAGCGTACCTTCGTCGAGATAATCAAGCTCGCCACCGACCGGCACACCATGGGCCAGCCGGGTTACTTTTACGTTGGCGTCCTGAAGCAGGTCGGTGATGTAGTGCGCCGTGGTCTGGCCGTCGACCGTCGCGTTCAGCGCCAGGATGATTTCGTGCACCTCGGCGGCGTGCGCGCGCGCCACCAGCGCGTCGATGGTGAGGTCCTGAGGGCCGACGCCGTCGAGCGGCGACAAGGTCGCGCCGAGCACATGATAGCGCCCCTGGGTCGCATTGGCCCGCTCCAGCGCCCAGAGGTCGGCGACATCGGCGACCACGACGATGATGGCGGGATCGCGCTTCGGATCGGTGCAGACCGTGCAGGGATTTTGCGTGTCGATGTTGCCGCAGGTCTTGCAGACCTGGACCTTGTCGAGCGCGACCTGCAAGGCTGAGGACAGCGGCATCATCAGCGCTTCGCGCTTCTTGATCAGATGCAGCGCCGCACGCCGCGCGGAGCGCGGGCCCAAGCCCGGCAGCCGTGCGAGAAGCTGGACCAGCCGCTCGATTTCGGGACCTGCAACCGAACCCATCTTATTGGCCGAACATACCCGGCGGCAGGCTGAGCCCGCCCGTGAGCGCCTGCATCTTCTCCTGCACGGCCGTCTCGGCCTTGCGGCGGGCATCGCCGAGGGCGGTGACGAGCAGGTCCTCGAGCACCTCGCGTTCTTCCGGCTTCATCAGCGAGGGATCGATCTTGATGCCCTTCACGTCCATCTTCGCGGTCATGCGCACGGCGACGAGACCGCCGCCGGAGACGCCTTCGACCTCGACGTTGGAGAGCTGATCCTGCATCTCCTGCATCTTGGATTGCAGCTGCTGCGCCTGCTTCATCATGCCGAAAATATCGACCATCGGTGCTGTCCTTGGTTGGCGCGATGACTCGTCATCGCGCCTTAACTTTTGGTTTGAGCATGATCTAATCGGAAAACCGCTTCACACTTTGCGCTACGCGGCCCTTCGGGTCCGGATCATGCTCTAGAGATCGTCGCCGTCGGAACCATCGGGCGGATCGTCACTGCCATAGTCCGCATTCATATTGGCTTCCGGCGCCTCGGGGGCAAGCCTGCGGACTTCGACGACCTTCGCACCGGGAAAACGCGACAGCACCTCCTGCACGCGCGGATCGGCTTCGGCGGAGCGCGCATGTTCCTGCTTCGCCGCCTGGTTCACCGAGCGCAGCGTCGGCTGGCCCTGCTCGTTGGAGACGATCACGGTCCAGCGCCGGCCGGTCCAGAGCTCGAATTTTCGCGCGAGCTCGGAGATCATGGTCTTGGAGGCGTTGGGCTCGAGCGCAACTTCCAGCCGGCCCTCCTCGAAACGAACGAGGCGCATGTCGCCTTCGAGCGCGGCCTTGGTCATGAGATCGCGCTTCTGCCCGGCGACCGCGACGAGCTGGGTGAAGCTCGTGATGCGCAGCTGGGGCGCGGCCCCTTGCGGATCCGGCGCGGGCGCCGCCATCTGCGGCCGGGCTGCGCCGCCGCCGAACCCGGACGGTGACGAGGTCGGCGCGCGCATGGGCGCAGCCGAGGCCACCGGCGCTGACGAGGCCACCGGCGCACCCGGCGCGCCGCTGCGCGCGGCACTTCCGCCGCCCACGACCGGCGAGCCGCCGCCGTTCTGCTCCAGCATCTTGATCGCTTCGTCCGGCGTCGGCAGGTCGGCGACATAGGCGATGCGCACCAGCACCATCTCTGCGGCCGCTGCGGGACGCGTCGCGGCCTGCACCTCGGTGATGCCCTTGAGCAGCATCTGCCACATCCGCGACAGCACGCGCATCGAGATCTTCGAGGCGAAGTCCCGCGCGCGCACGCGCTCGGTCTCGCCATAGGCGACGTTGTCGGCGGTTGCCGGCACGATCTTCACGCGGGTGACGAAATTGACGAACTCGGCGAGGTCCGACAGCACGACGATCGGATCGGCACCGACGTCGTACTGGTCGCGGAACTCCCTGAAGGCGCTCGCGATGTCGCCGCGCGCCAGCGAATCGAACAGGTCGATGACGCGGGTGCGGTCGGCGAGCCCCAGCATCTGCCTGACCGCATCCGCCTTCACGGTGCCTGCCGCGTGCGCGATCGCCTGGTCGAGCAGCGACAGAGAATCGCGCACCGAGCCTTCGGCGGCGCGCGCAATGATGCCGAGCGCCTCGGGCTCGATCTCGACGCTTTCCTTGGCCGCGATATTGGCGAGGTGCTTCATCAGCACGTCGGCCTCGACCCGGCGCAGGTCAAAACGCTGGCAGCGCGACAGCACAGTGACCGGAACCTTGCGGATCTCGGTGGTCGCGAACACGAATTTGGCGTGCTCCGGCGGTTCCTCCAGCGTCTTCAGGAAGGCGTTGAACGCCGCCGTCGACAGCATGTGGACTTCGTCGATGATGTAGACCTTGTAGCGGGCGCTGGCCGGCGCGTAGCGCACGCTGTCATTGATCTGGCGGACGTCGTCGACGCCGGTGTGCGAGGCCGCGTCCATCTCCAGCACGTCCATATGCCGGCTTTCCATGATCGCCTGGCAATGCACCCCTAACGTCGGCATGTGGATGGTCGGGCCCTTCACAGAACCATCCGGCATCTCGTAGTTGAGCGCACGGGCCAGAATACGCGCGGTGGTGGTCTTGCCGACGCCGCGGACGCCGGTGAGGATCCAGGCCTGCGGAATGCGCCCGGTCTCGAACGCGTTCGAGACGGTGCGGACCACGGCCTCCTGGCCGATCAGGTCGTCGAAGCTGGAGGGCCGGTATTTGCGCGCCAGCACCCGGTAGGGCGTGCTGGCCTGGCCGGCGCTGTCGGGGTTGGGAGGGGCGCCAGCGTCAGTCATCGGTCGATCCGCAATGGAATGTCTTTCGCCCGGCTTTTGCGGAAAGGAGCGCGCTGGCGGGAAGCCCGCCGGCGCAATTCGCTCGGAAAAACAGGTAGGAGACTGACGAGCGACCCGATCCGGACCTCGTTAGGGCTGCTTCCTTCCGGACCTGACCCGGTTGGCGAGTGGCTCGTCCACCGCCAATCTCCCGGTCCCTATTTGGGGCCAAAAGGTCGGGAAAGCAAGCGGGTATCCGTAGGCCCCGCACGCCTCGCTGGACGGCCCCCGCCGGCCCATTTTGACGCTGAAGCCGGCTCAGTGCTGGTGAGCTGGAACCTCCGTGATTCGCGCAAACCGCTTGCGATACTCGGCGGGCGTCACGCCGACGTGGCGATTGAACGCGCGACGCAGCGTATCGGCGTCCGCGAAGCCACAATGGAGCGCCACCTGCTTCGGGGCTTCATTGCCAAACTCGAGCAGCCGCCTCGCCGCATTGACGCGGGCTTCCTCGACCCAGGTCGCAGGCGTGACCCCGACCTCGGCGCGGAACAGCCGGGCAAAGTGCCTCGGGCTGAGCTCCATGCGCGTCGCGAGGCTGGCAACGCTGTGGTCGACCCCGGGATTGGCGGCGACCCAGCGCTGCAGCTCCTGCAGCGCGGCGCGGCCGGCGGGAACAGCCTCGCCCTTGCGGGTGAACTGCATCTGCCCACCCGGGCGCTTGAAGAACATCACGAGCTGGCTTGCGACCTTCATGGCCGTATCGCGCCCGAGATCTTCCTCGACCAGTGCCAGCGCCAGATCGAGCCCTGCGGTCACGCCGGCGGCCGTGCGGAGCTTGCCGTCGGTGACGTAGATGGCATCCTTGTCCACGGTGACCGACGGAAATTTGCTGGCCAGCATGTCCGCGACCGCCCAATGCGTCGTGACCCGCCTGCCATCAAGGAGACCGGCGGCGGCAAGGAAGAAGGCCCCGCTGCACACCGAGCCGAATCTGCGGGTCCGCGAAGCCCGCCGCCGCAGCCAGTCGATCACCCTCCCGTCCGCCGGGACTTCGGCCGCGTTCGGGCATCCCGCCACCAGCAAGGTGTCGATGGGCTCCTGGAAGTCGCGGTCGACGATTCGGTCGGGCATCAGCCGGATGCCTGAGGAGCTGCGGATCGGCCCCGGCTCCGCGCCCGCTACGAACAAGGCATAGGCGGGATAGCCGGCCTGGACGTTTGCCTCGGCGAACACGTCGAGCGGCCCTGCGACATCGAGCAGCTGCACGCCTGGCAGCCACGATCACAACCGTTCTTGGTTTCGGCTTTGCGCCCATGTCCGCCTCGATCCGGATTTGTCCGTTTTTGACGTGTTACGTCGATTTAAGACAACGTAGCCCGGATTTACAGTGAACGCGATCCAAATTTCAGGAGCTGATCATGTCAGAAATCACCGAGGCCGCCGTCATTCCCGACAGCAAGCTGGCGCGTGCCATCACCGAATACATCCGCGACACCGAAACGGACCTGCTCTTCAACCATTCCAGCCGCGTCTACCAGTTCGGCGCGATGTCCGGCGTTCGCCGTGGGCTGACATTCGACCGCGAGCTGCTTTACGCCGGCGCCATGTTTCACGACATCGGCCTGATGCCGGGCCATGGCAGCCAGCACGAGCGGTTCGAGGTCGACGGCGCGCATGCCGCGCGCGATTTCCTGCGCAGCCACGGCATTTCGGAAGCCGACGCCTACACGGTGTGGACCGCGATCGCCCTGCACACGACGCCGGGCGTCCCGCAGCACATGCACCCCGTCGTCGCGCTGGTGACCGCGGGCGTCGAGATGGACGTGCTCGGGCTCACCTACAGCGAATATTCCGACGCGGAGCGCGAGGCGGTCGTGAAGGCGTTTCCGCGCACGCCGCACTTCAAGGAAGACATCATCCAGGCCTTCTACGACGGCATCAAGCATCGGCCTGACACGACGTTCGGCAACGTCAAGGCCGACGTCATCGCCGACATGGAGCCGCATTTCCATCGCGGCAATTTCTGCAGCGTCATCCGCAACTCGCATTGGCACGGCTGAACGCAATTGGCTGCCGTTGCGAATCCCCGCCTCAATCATCGACCAGGACCTACGACATGAGCGACAAACGCCCCCATCTCACGCACGCGACGGGCGCTCCCGTCAGCGACAATCTCAACATCATGACCGCCGGCCGCCGCGGCCCCGCATTGTTGCAGGATGTCTGGCTGATCGAGAAGCTGGCTCACTTCGATCGCGAGGTGATTCCCGAGCGACGCATGCACGCCAAGGGATCCGGCGCGTTCGGGACCTTCACGGTCACCCATGACATCTCCCGCTACAGCAAGGCCAGGATCTTCTCGGAGATCGGCAAGGTCACGCCGATGTTCGCGCGCTTCTCGACGGTGGCCGGCGAGCGCGGCGCAGCCGACGCCGAACGCGACATCCGCGGCTTTGCGCTGAAGTTCTACGCCGAGGAAGGCAATTGGGACATGGTGGGCAACAACACGCCCGTGTTCTTCTTCCGCGATCCCTTGCGCTTTCCCGACCTCAATCATGCGATCAAGCGCGATCCCCGGACCGGAATGCGCAGCGCCGACAACAATTGGGATTTCTGGACGTTGTTGCCGGAGGCTCTGCACCAGGTCACCATCGTGATGAGCGAGCGCGGCCTTCCCAGAAGCTTCAGGCACATGCATGGCTTCGGCAGCCATACCTACAGCTTCATCAATGCCACCAATGAGCGGACCTGGGTGAAATTTCACTTCCGGACGCAGCAGGGCATCGAAAACCTGACCGACGCCGAGGCCGAAGCCCTCATCGGCAAGGACCGCGAGACTCACCAGCGCGACCTGTTCGAGAGCATCGAACGCGGCGATTTCCCGCGCTGGACCATGTTCGTGCAGATCATGACCGACGATCAGGCCAAGGCGTTTGCCTTCAACCCGTTCGACCTGACCAAGGTCTGGCCGAAGGCGGACTTTCCACTGATCGAGGTCGGCTATTTCGAGTTGAACCGCAATCCGGAAAACGTCTTCGCCGAAGTCGAACAGGCCTCCTTCTCGCCGGCCCATGTCGTTCCGGGCATCGGCTTCTCGCCCGACAAGATGCTTCAGGCACGACTGTTCTCCTACGGAGACGCGGCGCGCTATCGCCTCGGCGTCAACCATCATCTGATCCCGGTCAACGCGCCGAAATGCCCGTATCACAGCTACCATCGCGATGGCGCAATGCGGACCGACGGCAATCAGGGGAGGACGCCGACCTATTTCCCGAACAGCCGCGGCGAGTGGACGGACCAGCCCGATCTCAACGAGCCGCCGATCGAGATCGATGGTGGAGCCGCACATTGGGATCACCGCATCGACGACGATCACTATCGGCAGCCCGGCGACCTCTTTCGCAAGATGACCGCAGCCCAGCGGCAGGCCTTGTTCGACAACACGGCGCGCGCGGTCGGAGCGGCGGCCATCGCGATCCAGGAACGGCACGTCGCCAATTGCGGCAAGGTCGATCCCGCCTATGGCGCGGGCGTGCGCGACGCGCTGACGCGCCTCGCGACCGTTCGTGCCAAGGGAACGGAAAAGGGCGCAGAATAAGGTCGGTCGATCCGCACACCTCTCGCCGTCTTCGGCGAACGGCGCCGACAGGGCGCCGTTCGCATTTTTAAAGCGAACCGCCGAAGTCTCTCAATTTTCTCGCGAAAATAGCTAGAGCCGACGCGCTCGCGGGGCCTTCCCTCGCGCATCGCCGCGGCACGCCTGTCGCGAAGTGCAGATGCGGAAGTTCGCCTCGGAAAGCGTCATGGCCGATGGGCTCCTGCCTATCTTCGGGGCCCCGCACATCCCTGAGGCAATCGAGTCTTGACAGGGCCCGCCCGGCAGCGCCTTTCTATGAAATCCTGCCGGAACCGAGACAAAGGGTGCGCGAAAATCCGATCCTGAGCATTTTTCAGCCGGCTGACGCCGATTGATGGGCGAATTTTTCGCGCGAGATCAACCACACACCTTCATCCAACCAGAAAAGCGATTCCTCAAAATGGTTACACGTCGTGATGTCGCATCGATTGTCGGACTTGGCGCGATGGCTGCGGCCACGCTGGCCTCACCGGCCGTGGCGCAGACCGCAGCGGATCCCAACGAATCGACCTTTGCCCGCATTCGCCGCACCAAGAAGATGCGGATCGGCGCGGTCGGCGGCGGCGCGCCCTATTACATGAAGGACCTCGCCAGCGGCCAGTGGAAGGGCTTCTACATCGACATCGCCAAGGGGCTGGCCGACGACATGGAGGCCGAGCTCGAGATCACCGAAACCACCTGGGGCAATTCGGTGCTCGACCTGCAGTCCAACAAGATCGACATCTTCTTCGGCCTCAACCCGACCCCGAAGCGCGCGCTGGTGGTCGACTTCTCGGTGCCGGTCTTCAACAACGCCTTCGGCATCCTCTGCAAGAAGGACTTCAAGCCGAAGAGCTGGGCCGAGCTGAACTCGCCCGACGTCAAGATCGCCGTCGACCAGGGCTCGTCGCACGACCAGGTCGTCAGCCGCCTGACGCCGAAGGCGCAGATTTCGCGGCTAAAGACCGCCGACGATGCCACCGCCGCGCTGCAGACCGGCCGCGTCGACGCACAGTGCCTGATCACCATGCTGTCGCTGACCGTGTTGAAGAAGAATCCCTCGCTCGGCCAGTTCGTGCTGCCGACGCCGATCTTCGCCACGACGTCGAACGCCGGCTTCCGCCGCGAGAACGACAAGACCTTCCGCGACTACGTCAACACCTGGATCGACTTCAACAAGGGCCTCGGCTTCATCCGCAACGCGATCATCACCAACATGGAGCTGGTGGGCGTGACCGAAGCGGACATTCCGCCGGGCGTTTCGCTGTAGGTGATGAGCGCCTGAAGTATCCACACCGTCATGGCCGGGCTTGTCCCGGCCATCCACGCCTTACCCCGGTACCAAGAACGTGGATGCCCGGGACATAGGCGAGCGGAAGCGACGCCGTGCTTCGGACGGCTACGCCCGGGCATGACGGCAAGTTTCTGGACTGACATCGGGTACGAGTAAACGCACGCATGTATCAGTGGGACTTCGGCATCCTCTGGAGCTATCGCTGGCTCTTTCTCAACGGGCTCGGCGTCACCGTCGGCTTCACCGTGGTCATCGTCGTGCTCGGTCTCGTCTTCGGCCTGTTCGGCGCGTTCGGCAGCCTGTCGCGCTTCAAGGCGGTGCGTCTGGTCGCCCTCACCTTCATCGAGGCGTTCCGCTGCACGCCGATCCTGGTGCAGCTGATCTGGTTCTATTACGCGCTGCCGATCCTGGCCGGCGTCGAGATGACGCCGATCACGGCCTCGGCGCTCGCGCTCTCGCTCTATGGCGGCTCGTTCTATTCCGAGATCATCCGCGGCGGCATCATCTCGATCGACAAGGGGCAGTCGGAAGCCGGCGCCGCGCTCGGCATGACGCCGGGACAGAGCATGCGGCGCATCGTGCTGCCGCAGGCGATCAAGCGCATGATCCCGGCGTTGATGAACCAGTCGATCATCCAGTTCAAGAACACCTCGCTGGTTTCGGTGCTCGCCGTGCCCGACCTCGTCTACCAAAGCCAGGTCGCCGCCCATGACAGCTACCGGCCGCTGGAGACCTACACCGCGGTCGCGGTCGCCTATGCGGCGATCCTGATTCCCTTGACCATCATCGTCCGCCGCGGCGAGAAGCGACTGGCGGTCAGCGAATGAGCGAGACGTCCAAAATCGAGATCCGCAGCCTGCGCAAGAGCTTCGGCAGCAACGAGGTTCTGAAGAACATCAGCCTCGACGTGGCCAAGGGCGGCGTGGTGGCGCTGATCGGCCCATCCGGCTCCGGCAAGTCGACACTGCTCCGCTGCATCAATCTGCTGGTCGTGCCCGACGGCGGCAGCGTCCGCGTCGGCGACACTAGCTTCCAATTCGGCGAAGGCGCGAAGCTTCCGGACGTGAAGACACTCGCCAAATTCCGCACCACCACCGGCATGGTGTTCCAGCATTTCAATCTGTTCCCGCACATGACGACGCTTCAGAACGTCATGGAGGGGCCGGTCACGGTGCGCCGCATGGCCAGGGCGGACGCCGAGAAGCTCGCGCGCGCGCAGCTTGCCAAGGTGGGCCTTGCGGAGAAGGCCGACCAATATCCGGCGACGCTGTCCGGCGGGCAGAAGCAGCGCGTCGCGATCGCGCGCGCGCTCGCGATGGAGCCGGACGTGATGCTGTTCGACGAGGCCACCTCGGCGCTCGATCCCGAGCTCGTCGGCGAGGTGCTCGCCGTCATGCAGCGGCTGGCCTCGGAAGGCATGACCATGGTGATCGTCACCCACGAGATCGCCTTCGCCCGCGAGGTCGCCGATCGCCTCATCTTCATGCGCGACGGCGTCGTGGTCGAGGAAGGTCCGGCGCGGCAGGTGATCGACAATCCGCAGGAAGCCGCGACGCGCGCCTTCCTCAGCCATTTCCACCGCACCGGCGCGTTGCCGCCGGCCAATGTAGCACCGTGATGCCTGATATCGATCGTGCCTATCTCGTCACCGGTGCCGCCAGTGGCATCGGCCGCGCCACCGCAAAACTGCTCGCGGCCTCCGGCACCGCGCTTTTGTTGCACACGCGCTCGAACGCGGAAGGTCTCGACGACACCGCGGCCGAAGCCGAAGCGAAGGGCGCTGTGGTCGCAAAGTGCCTCGGCGATCTCGCCGAGGAAGCAGCCGTCACCGACGCCGTCGCCGCCGCGCAACGCGCTTTCGGACGGCTCGACGGATTGATCCTGGTCGGCGGTCATGCCCGCCGCGGCAGCGCGATCGGCACGCCGGCGGATCAGTTCCGGCAGGCGATGGACGAATCGGCGCTGGCGTTCACGCGGCTGGTCGACGCCGCGCTGCCGCTGCTACGTGACGGGCGCGATGCGCGGATCGTGGCGGTCTCTTCTTTCGTCGCGCATGCGATACGGCCCGAATTCGCACCCTTTGCCGCAACGGCGGCAAGCCGCTCCGCGCTCGAAGCGCTGGTGCGTCTCACCGCGATCGAGCTCGCCAAAGACGGCATCACCGTCAATGCGGTGTCACCCGGCCTCATCGTCAAGGACAAGCCGAGCGAGAGCCGGCTCTCGCCCGAGCAGATCGCCACCACCGAGGCGCTGATCCCGATGCGCCGCCGCGGGCGGCCGGAGGAAGTGGCCGAGATCATCGCCTTCCTGGCGTCGCCGAAGGCGTCCTACGTCACCGGCCAAGTCTGGCACGTCAATGGGGGCCTGACATGACCGAAGCAACCGTCGAACGCATCAGGCTGTTCCTGATCGAGAGCCCGATCAAGATGGCGCGCCTCCAGGGCGTCGGCAACGTCAAGGGCACGGTGAAGCGCGTGCTGATCGAGCTCACCGCGAGCGACGGCGTGATCGGCTGGGGCGAAGCAGCTCCGTGGGAAGTGTTCACGGGAACGCCGGAAGCGGCCTTCTCCGCGCTCGACATCTATCTGCGGCCGATCGTGCTCGGCAAACCCGTGCGCCGCATTCGCGCGCTGATGGCCGAGCTCGACCGTGCGCTGGTCGGTCACGCCGAGGCCAAGGTCGCGATCGAGATGGCGCTGCTCGACATCGTCGGCAAGTCGTCAGGATTGTCGGTCGCCGACCTGCTCGGTGGCCGCGTGCGCGACACGATTCCCCTCTCCTTCTCCATCGCCGATCCCGATTTCGCCGCCGATCTCGAACGCATGCGAAAAATGGTTCCGGACGGCAACGTCATCTACAAGGTCAAGACCGGCGTAAAACCGCATCGCGAGGACCTCGATCATCTCGAAGCGATCCGCAAGGAATTCGGCGACGAGGTCGACCTGCGCGTCGATTACAACCAGGCACTTGCGCCGTTCGGCGCGATCAAGATTTTGCGCGATGTCGAAGAGTTTGCGCCGACCTTCATCGAGCAGCCGGTGCCGCGCAAATATCTCGACGTGATGGCGCAGCTCACCGCGGCGCTGGAAACACCCGTTCTCGCCGACGAAAGCTGCTTCGACCGCCGCGACATGATGGAGGTGGTTCGCCGCGAGGCGGCCGATGCCGTCTCGATCAAGCTGATGAAGGCCGGCGGCCTGTTCGAGGCCCAGGCGATCATGGCGATCGCAGACATCGCCGGCCTGCCCGGCTATGGCGGCACGCTGTGGGAGGGCGGCATCGGGCTTGCCGCCGGGACACAGCTGATCGCGGCAACGCCGGGCATCTCGCTCGGCTGCGAATTCTACATGCCGCATCACGTGCTGACCGAGGACGTGTTGGAAGAGCGCGTTGCCAACCGCGCCGGCCATGTCGTGGTGCCCGACGGCCCGGGTCTCGGCATCCGCGTCAGCGAGGCCTCCGTCCGCGCCAATGCGCGGGTGCTTGCGGAGGCTTAATTCCGTCATTCCGGGGCGCACGCAGCGCGAGCCCCGGGACGACAGCGGAGCATGCCGCCCCCGCGGCCCCTAACCTTCCCCTCAGGGACTCCCTATCGTATGGTCCGGCCAAACACGCCCGCCCCCATCGGGCTATCCGGAAACGCATATGTCTGATCCCGCCTGGTCGCTGCACTCCCGCCTGAAAGAAGACACCATCGACATCGGCGACCTGCCGCTGTCGAAGGTACTGGTCATCAAGGACGCGCATTATCCCTGGCTGCTGCTGGTGCCGCGGCGGCTCGATGCGGTCGAGATCATCGATCTCGACGAGGTGGAGCAGGCGCAACTCATGACGGAGATCTCCCGCGTCTCGCGCGCGCTGAAAGAGATCACCAAATGCGACAAGCTCAATGTCGCCGCGCTCGGCAACCTCGTGCCGCAGCTTCACGTCCATATCATCGCACGCCGGACCAGCGACGCCGCCTGGCCGCGGCCGGTCTGGGGCGTGATGCCGCCCTTGGCGCACGACGCCACCGAGGTGCAGACTTTCATCAGCGCGCTTCGCCGCAAGATCTGGTTGGGTTGAGAACAAGAAATGTCAGCATTCGACTCGTTTCCGCTGGGACAGCCGGCCTTCGTCACCAACATCCTCGATCGTGCCGCGCATCTGCGCCGCGACGACGAGAAGCTGTTCGCGATGGAGCAGAAGCCATCATCGCGTGCCTACGTCGTCTACCGCGACTCGCTGCTGGTGAAGCGCGAGGGCGACAAGGCGCGCGCGTTGCTGGGAGTCGACGAGGCGCTGAAATGCGGCGCCAACCCCGGCACGATCTTCTTAGGGTTGCGCGACGGCGCTGCGGTGTTCGGCATGGGGATGGCGCAGGCGGCGGCCGAGAAGCTGATCGGCCGCGAGGACTACACCGTCACCGAGCTGCGCGGCATGGCGATGCAGGGCGTGATTCCGCCCGACGAGCTCTCGGCGATCGCGATGGCGAAGTCGATGGTGAGCTGGCACCAGCGCCACGGCTATTGCGCCAATTGCGGCACGCGGAGCGCGATGAAGGAAGGCGGCTGGAAGCGCGAATGCCCTGCTTGCAAGGCCGAGCACTTTCCGCGCACCGATCCCGTCGTGATCATGCTGGTCGCCTCGGGCGAGAAGTGCCTGCTCGGCCGCCAGAAGCAGTTTCCGCCGGGAATGTATTCCTGCCTCGCCGGCTTCGTCGAGGTCGCCGAGACCATCGAGGACGCGGTACGCCGGGAAATCCTCGAAGAATCCGGAATCCGCTGCACCGACGTGCAGTATTACATGACGCAGCCTTGGCCCTATCCATCGTCGCTGATGATCGGCTGCAGCGCGCGGGCGCTCAACGAGGACGTCGTCGTCGATCATTCCGAGCTGGAGGACGCGCGCTGGTTCACCCGCGAGGAGGCCGCGCTGATGCTGACGCGGACGCATCCGGACGGGCTCGCCGGCCCGCATCCGTTCGCGATCGCCCACCATCTGCTCGGCCGCTGGGTGCACGGCAAGACCGGCGCGTAAGCTGGGGCCGCCGGTGGCCACATCAGGGACCGCGCCGGGCATCCTCTGCATCGGCATTCCCGTGCGCGACCTCACCTTTCGCGTCGAGGCCGTGCCCGAGCGCGGCAGCAAGGCCAACGCCGCGCATCTCGCCGAGATCTGCGGCGGCAACGCGCTCAATGCTGCGATCGCCATCGCGCGGCTCGGTGGCCGGGTCTCCTTCGCAGGCCCAATGGGCGATGCACGGGAGGCGTCGAGCGGCTTCATTCTCGAACAGATGGCCACTGAAGGCATCGACACGACGCACGTCGTGCGCATGCCCGGCCTGACCACGCCGGTCTCGGCGATCCTGATCGAGCCCTCGGGCGAACGGACGCTCACGATCTATCGCGATCCCGCTCTGTGGAGCGTGAAGCTGCCGCACGGTGACGTACTGCTCGCCGATTGCCGCGCAGTCCTCGTCGAGAGCCGCTGCGGCGCCCTTTGCATCGATCTCTGCGCCGAGGCACGACGGCGCGGCATTCCCGTCATTGTCGGCGTCGATCGCGCGATGTCGTTGCAGGACGGCCTGCTCGCGGCCGCCTCGCACCTGCTGTTCGCCAGCGACCAGGCGCAGGAGACGGCCGGTGTCGCCGACGACGGCGGCGCGTTGAAGCGCCTCGCAGGACTGACGCCGGCCTTCCTCGCCGCCACGCGCGGCCCGCGTGGCACGATCTGGCTGAACGAGGCGGGCGAGCTGGAGGAGACTCCAGCCCTCCCGGTTCAGGCGGTCGATACGCTTGGGGCCGGCGACGTCTTCCATGGCGCCTTCACGCTTCGCCTCGCCGAGGGCGAGGAGATGCGGGAGGCGCTGCGATTCGCCGCGGCCGCCGCAGCGCTGAAATGCACCCGCCATGGTGGCGGCACGGCCGCCCCACAACGCGTTGAAGTTGAAGAGCTTTTACGAGGTAAGCTTTAGAGCGGTTCCACCGCTGCGCCGAGATTATGGGCTTGCCGTGGAAAGATTTTCTCTATATCAGGGAAATCAGCCCCTGAAATGGAACAAAGTTCTTCAAATGACTGACCTCGCCGTGCAGCTCCCCGAGACCAGCCGCCGCCTCGATGCCATCGACCGCAAGATCCTGATGGTGCTCCAGGAGGATGCCTCCCTCTCCGTCGCCGAGATCGGCGACCGCGTCGGGCTGTCCTCGACGCCCTGCTGGAAGCGCATCCAGCGCCTCGAGGCCGACGGCGTGATCCTGAAGCGGGTCGCCCTGGTCGACCAGAACAAGATCGGGCTCGGCATCTCCGTGTTCGTGTCAGTCGAGAGCGCCGACCATTCGGACGCCTGGCTGAAGAAATTCGCCGAGGCCGTGAGCGCGATGCCCGAGGTGATGGAGTTTTACCGCATGGCCGGCGACGTCGACTACATGCTGCGCGTCGTGGTCGCCGACATGCAGGCCTATGACGTGTTCTACAAGAAGCTGATCAGCGCCGTGCCGCTGAAGAACGTCACCTCGCGCTTCGCGATGGAGAAGATCAAGTCGGTCACCGCGCTACCGATCCCGGCGGTGGTGGCGGCTTAGAGGCTTAGTTGTCAGGTCTCACCAGAAGGAAGCTGTCATCGCCCGGCCTTGACCGGGCGATCCAGTATTCCAGAGGCGGCGATTGGATACGGAGAAGCTGCGGCATACTGGATGCCCCGGTCAAGCCGGGGCATGACAGCGGAGATTTGCGGCGCGGGTTGTGCTCCCTGATGCCCCTCAAATCGTCTGATTGTACGCGCCGACTTCGGGATGCGCGCGGAGCACGCTGTTCACCATCTCGAACATGTCGTGCATGCGCTGCTCGGAGACCGGGCTCTCGACCACGACGACGAGCTCGGGCTTGTTCGAGGACGCGCGCACCAGGCCCCAGCTGCCGTCCTCGACCGTGACGCGTACGCCATTGACGGTGACGAGATCGCGGATCGCCTGGCCGCCGATCTTGGCGCCCTCGGCCTGCAGGCCTTCAAAATGCTTCACCACCTGGTCGATGACGCCGTACTTGGTCTCGTCGGCGCAATGCGGCGACATGGTCGGCGACGACCAGGTTTTTGGCAGCGCGTTCTTCAGATCGGCCATCGACTTGCCCGGCGCGCGGTCGAGCATGTCGCAGATCGCGAGCGCCGACACCAGGCCGTCGTCATAGCCGCGTCCATACGGCTTGTTGAAGAAGAAGTGGCCGGACTTCTCGAAGCCCGCGAGCGCACCCGTCTCGTGGGTGCGGCGCTTCATGTAGGAATGGCCGGTCTTCCAATAGGCGACCTTGGCGCCCTGCTTCTGCAGCACGGGATCGGTGACGAACAGACCGGTCGACTTCACGTCGACGATGAAATGCGCGTCCTTGTGGATCGCCGACATGTCGCGGGCCAGCATCACGCCGACCTTGTCGGCGAAGATTTCCTCGCCGGTGTTGTCGACGACACCGCAGCGATCGCCGTCACCGTCGAAGCCGAGACCGACATCGGCCTTGTGATGCAGCACCGCGTCGCGGATCGCGTGCAGCATTTCCATGTCTTCCGGGTTCGGATTGTATTTCGGGAAGGTGTGGTCGAGCTCGGTGTCGAGCGGGATCACCTCGCAGCCGATCGCCTCCAGCACCTGCGGCGCGAACGCGCCAGCGGTGCCGTTGCCGCAGGCGGCGACGACCTTGAGCTTGCGGGTCAGCTTCGGACGGCCGGTGAGATCGGCGATGTAGCGCGCCGGATAATTCTCGTGGAACTGGTAGGAGCCGCCGGCCTTGTTCTTGAATTCGGCGTTGAGCACGATCTCCTTCAGCCGCGTCATCTCGTCGGGTCCGAAGGTCAGCGGGCGGTTGGCGCCCATCTTCACGCCGGTCCAGCCATTGTCGTTGTGCGAGGCCGTGACCATGGCGCAGCAGGGCACGTCGAGGTCGAACTGCGCGAAATAGGCCATCGGCGTCACCGCGAGCCCGATGTCGTGCACCTTGCAGCCCGCAGCCATCAGGCCGGAAATCAGCGCATATTTGATCGAGGCCGAATAGCCGCGAAAATCATGGCCGGTGACGATCTCCTGCTTGACGCCGAGCTCCGCAATCAGCGCGCCCAGCCCCATGCCGAGCGCCTGGATCCCCATCAGGTTGATTTCCTTCTGGAACAACCAGCGCGCGTCGTATTCGCGAAAACCCGTGGCCTTCACCATCGGCTCGGATTCGAAGGCATAGGTGTTGGGCAACAAGACGGATTTCGGCTTGGGAAACATTGAGACGGTCTCGTGAAAATGGCGGGAATTGGTGCAGCCTTAGCGAATGCCGGGCCGCAGCGGAAGGCGGGAATGGCAGCTTATGGCTTATAATTGCGGCAGTTTGGTAACGGGAAAACGCGGCCCGGCGCGAGACTTCCGCCAACGCCGTCCTGAAAAAATCCGTGCGAACGACCGTTCGTCGGCGCGGTGAGCGCCTTTGAGGCGGCTTACTGCTCCAGCACCATCTGGCCGTTGGCGTATTCGAAGCGCTTCAGGCGGGACAGGAAGGAGAGGCCCAGCAGGTTCTCCGACAGCGCCTCGTCCGGCAGCACCATGGCGTCGACGTCGCGCACGACGAGGCCGCCGACCTCGAGCATGGCGATGCGCGTGCGCGCCGCCTTGATGGTGCCGTTGGCGGTCGAGACGGTGGCGTTGTACTCGCCGCGCGAGGGACGCAGGCCAAAGCGGGCGGCCGAGCTCTCGTTCAGCGCGACCACGGAGGCGCCGGTGTCGATCATGAAGCCGATCCGCTGGCCGTCGATGCGGCCTTCGGCCTGAAAATGGCCACGGCCATCGCGGGAGATGGCGAGGCTGCGCCCACCGGCCGGCGCCGTCGCAGCAACCGCGATCGTCGTGCGCGGCGCTGACGTCGCGGAGGCGGAACTCATCCTGTCCGCCATCTGCGCCATGAGCGTGCCGAGGCCGATCATGATGGCCGCGAGGATCATTATGTTACGCATCACACCACTTCCGAGCCGGAAAGCTCGATTTCACCACGCGACACGTCTGGCCGCGAGCGACGCTGCGGTCAGAGCGCCGCTATTTTGACGAAAAGGATGAGCGGAGGGTTAATAGGCCTTCGTGGCTTCTCACGTCCCGCGCGGCTTGACCCGCCGTGTCGGCAGCGCACTCGCCGGATCCTCCGGCCAGGGATGGCGCGGGTAGCGGCCGCGCAGGTCGGAGCGCACCGCGGCGTAGCTGCCGCGCCAGAAGCCGGGGAGGTCGCGCGTCACCTGCACCGGGCGCTGCGCCGGCGACAGCAATTCCAGCACCAGCGGCACCTTGCCGGCCGCGATCGACGGATGGGTGTTGAGCCCGAACAACTCCTGGAGCCGCACCGCAATGGTCGGCCCCTGCTCGGCCTCGTAGTCGATCGCGAGCACGCTGCCGGTCGGCGCCTCGAAATGCGTCGGCGCCTCGCGATCGAGCCTTGCGCGCATCTCCCAGGGCAACAGCGCCATCAGCGCGTCGGAGAGATCGCCGGCCGAGATGTCTTTCAGCGCGATCTTGTCGTAGAGCGCCGGCACCAGCCAGTCGTCGCGCCGCGCGATCAGCCCGCCGTCCGTGAGATCGGGCCAGCTGTCGCCCTCGGCCTTGCGCAGAAACATCACGCGGTCGCGCCACTGCTTTGCGGCCTTCGACCAGGGCAACCGGTCGAGACCTGCGGCAATCAGCCCATCGGCGAAGATGCGCGCAGTCTCCTCCGAAGGCGACACCGCGAGCGTTGCCTCAGACAATGTGATCGCATGCAGCGCCCGCTTGCGCCGCGCGCGCAGCGCCATCGCGCCACGATCGAAGGAGATCTCGTCAACGGTCTCGATATGCTCGGCGAAATGCCGCTCGATGTCGTCCTCGCTGATCGGCGCTGCCAGCAGAACGCGGCCGCTCGCCGCCGTGCCCGTCATCTCGCCGATCGCGATGTAGGGCGCGCGGGCGAGCGACGAGGTCTGCTCCACCGCGGCGCCGCGACCATTGGCGAGCACGAAGGTGCCATTGCCGCGATTGCGCGCGACGCGGTCCGGGAAGGCGTAGGCGAGCATCAGGCCGATCGAGAGATCATCCTGCCCGGTTACGGCCTTCTCCGACGCCGCCACCTGCGAAGCCCAGCGCCGCGCGAGATCGCGCGCGCTCGCGGCGCGCGGCGAGCGATCGCGGCGGAACTGATCGCGCCGGTACTCGAGATCGACGCTGTCGCCGCCGAGCCCGCGCTCGGTGACGATGGCCGCGATCTCGGCGGCGGCTTCGCCGCTGCCCACGCGATGCGAATCCACGATCATGCGCGCCAGCCGCGGCGGCAGCGCCAGCGCGCGCAGGCTTTTGCCTTCGGCGGTGATGCGGCCGTCGCCATCGAGCGCATTGAGCTCGGAGAGAAGGCTTTTCGCCTCTTTCCAGGCGGGCAGCGGCGGCGGATCGAGGAATGACAACGCCGAAGGATCGGCGACGCCCCATTGCGCGAGGTCGAGCACCAGCGAGGAGAGGTCGGCGCTGAGGATTTCCGGCTGGGTGTAGGGCGCAAGCGAGGCCGTCTGCGGCTCATCCCAGAGCCGGTAGCAGACGCCGGGCTCGGTGCGGCCGGCGCGGCCGCGACGCTGGTCCACTGCCGCACGCGCCGCGCGCACGGTCTCGAGCCGCGTCAGCCCGATGTCGGGCTCGTAACGCGGCACGCGGGCGAGGCCTGAATCGACCACGATGCGCACGCCCTCGATGGTGAGCGAGGTCTCCGCGATCGAGGTCGCCAGCACCACCTTGCGCGTGCCCTTCGGCGCGGGCGCGATCGCGCGGTCCTGCACGGCGGCGTCGAGCGCGCCGAACAGCGGCACGATCTCGATGGAGGCATCCTGGACGCGCTCGCTGAGGAAATTCTGGGTGCGGCGGATTTCGGCGGCGCCCGGCAGGAACGCCAGCACCGAACCGCTGTCGGCGCGCAGCGCGGACGCGATCGCATCCGCCATCTGCCGCTCGACCGGCGCATCCGCCTTGCGGCCGAGATAGCGCGTCTCGACCGGAAAGGCGCGGCCCTCGCTCTCGACGACGGGCGCTTCCCCGAGCAGCTTTGCCACGCGGGCGCCGTCGAGCGTTGCCGACATCACGAGGATGCGCAGATCCTCGCGCAGGCCGGTTTGCGCGTCGCGCGCCAGCGCGAGGCCCATGTCGGCATCGAGCGAGCGCTCGTGGAATTCGTCGAACAGGACGGCCGCGATGCCGGAGAGCTCGGGATCGTCGAGGATCTGGCGGGTGAAGATACCTTCGGTCACCACCTCGATGCGCGTCGTGCGCGAGATCTTCGAGCCGAAGCGGACGCGGTATCCGACGGTTTCGCCGGCGCGCTCGCCAAGCGACTTGGCCATGCGCTCGGCACTGGCCCGGGCAGCGATACGCCGCGGCTCCAGCACGATGATCTTCTTGCCCGCGGCCCAAGGCGCATCCAGCAGCGCCAGCGGCACCCGCGTGGTCTTGCCTGCGCCGGGCGGCGCCACCAGCACAGCCGAATTATGCGCCTCCAGCGTGCGCGAGAGGTCGTCGAGCACGGCATCGATCGGAAGGGGCGTGTCGAAGCTGCGGGGCAAGGCCTATCCATTCGTCATGCCCGGCCTTGTGCCGGGCATCCACGTCTTCGACTAGAAACAGACGTGGATGGCCGGGACAAGCCCGGCCATGACGAAATCGTTGCGGCAGTGGACCGTCAGCCCTGCACCGGCGGACGGCCGATGCTCTCGTAGGTGAAGCCGGCGGCTTCCATCTCTTCGGGCGGGTAGATGTTGCGGAGATCGACCACGACGGGCTGGGCCATGGCCGCCTTCAGCCGGCCGAGATCG